>CAZJOU010000239.1:0-3265 GCA_964547685.1 uncultured Treponema sp.
ATCTTTAACAAACAACATCTTGACTGAAAACTTTATCCAGCGGTTTATGTTTATTCCGTATTTTGAGCAGGAAAAAATTTTTGAAATGAATAATGGGTTTTTGTTTCTTTTTGGTGTTTGCGCCGTAGTAATTTCTAAAGGCTTTTGTGATTTTGAAAATTGTTTTATTAAGTCATCTGACATAAAATCTGCAAAACTAGATGTAAAATCCTTGGAATTTGAATTTGTTTCATAAAAATATTTAGATAAATTGGTTTCTGTATATTTCCACAACGGAGCGAAATCTTCGTTTTCTTTGCTATGCTTCATAAGTTTGTAAAATAATCTTGCTTCATTAAAAGAATAGTTTAATGCTACTTCGCGGCTGCCGTTAAATTTTATATGGCAATATTTTAATGCCGCGTCAAATGAAATTTGATTTTCTGAACATAATGCGTTATCAATAAACGCCTGCAAATCCACAAAAGTTTTTAAGAAATCCTGATATTCATCGTGATTTTTTGCTTTAATATAAATTTCATTCCAAAGTTGAATATAAACAGAATTGCTCCAGCAAAGTGTCGTTACATCATCTTGATTGCTGCCAGCCCAAGTAAACAATTTGTAAAATGCAGTTGAAAAAGTATCTGCGTGTTCAAGAGAATCTTTGTAAAAGTCAGGATTTTCAACCGATTCTTCAGAAATAATTCCATATATAGGTTTTACAAAACTAGAAAACTGGCTTAAATAATTAAGGTTTTCATCCAGCATTACCGCTCCAATTTGAATTACTTCGCCAGACATTCCTTTTAGTGCTTTTTTCTGTTTGCTTGTAAGTTTGCAAATTTTTAAATCAAGGCAGATAAAACGCTTTTGCCGAATATGCACATTTTTCTGCTTATTTTCTGTGATTAAATGAAGCCTAGAAAGTTTTTCTTCTTCAAGTCGTTTTTCCCGAATCTTTTTAAGTTTTAATTCTTCTTTCTTTTGTTCACGTTCAATCCAAAACTGATTATTCGTATTTTTCATGAACGCATCGCAATTTTTTTGGAGGCACTGTTTTGTTTTCATTTGCTTTTGAGTTACATAAGCTTTATGAAAATTGCAATAGCCTACGCAGCGGAAACAAATTGATTCAGTATTGTATAAAGTAGGGCAAATTGCGTCTGGATCTTCTGGAAAGTCAAATGTCATAACAAGCCTCCTTAAATTTTACAGTTCAATTTTTACTACAATCTTGTTGTTTGCAAGGCATACAAGTTTTCCATCGTAATTCATTTTTTTTGGTTTTGCTTCGCGAATAATTTTTGCTGCAAGTGCACGAATATGTCCAGCCTTTTCAAGACCTGAATTTCCTGAAATCTTTGCTTCTGGATTTTCAATGCATACAAGGATAGAGTTCTTATCGTATTTATTATATGGCTCTGCTTGAACGGAAGTTTCAAGTGATTCATAAAAGCCATGTTTAGCATTTCGAATTTTTTCTGCCATTCCAAGAAGGTCATCACAGCTAAGATTGTCGCAAAGTTTATCAAGCTCATAAGGTTCTGCATCCCAATTGTAAAAATTTGTACCAACAAGAGGAAGTGTAAACTTTGCAGAATTTTTCTTAAAATAGCGTATTAATGCTTGTTCAAGACTTTCACAAGAAGAATCAAATTCTAATTTTTCTATTGCAGTTTTATAAACAACTTCCAAATCTTCTGGTTCAAGTTGCTGCATTCGTCCATAACACATAGAAAAAAGAATTTCTATGCAAATAGGTTCAAGAATGTATTGTGTAAGCTGCGAGAATTTTTCAAAAACTGAACTACGGCGAATATAAAGTTCACCTGCAAGAAGACTGTCTTTTGCTTCTACTGCTGCAAGAAGCGGTCCAATGTGTACAAGATAATCGAAGAGTTCTTTGTCAGAAACATCAACATCTGGAGCAACATAAACTACAGGATTAAAGTTTAAAGCCGAATCGATGTAAATATAATAACTTGGTGTAAAAAATGTACTTGAAGTAAATTTTTGTGCACCTTCTACATCAGGCTTGTTGTTCTTTTCCCATTTGCCAACATAATCAAGTTGACCTGTTTTGCTTTTTGTAAATTCAAACCAATTATTTGCTGTCTTAATTAAAATTTGTGCGTTCATAGGCTTTTCCCCCTTATCATTGAATTAATTATAAAACAAGGGGTGTAGCAAGAAATGGTGCACCATTAAAAAAAAGTGATATAATTTTTGAAGGAGAATTTTTTATGGTACAGAAGAAAACGACAGAAAGAAAGTACAACGCACCTCACATTCTGAGTTATATTATGCAGATTGATAAATCTATAAGAAACGGTGAATATCCGAATGCAAACAAACTAAACAAAGAATTTGGCTGGGGATTAAGCCGAAGCACATTAGGTCGTTATGTAAATGTGTTGCGTGATGATTTTGGCGCGCCTGTTGAATATGATTTTAAAAAGAACGGTTACTATTACACAGACAATACTTTTTTTATTCAGCAAGTAATGTTAAAGGAAGGTGAACTTTTATCGCTTTCTACAATTTTGCCGCTTCTTGAACAATATAAAAACACTCCTATGGAAAAGTCGTATCGAGATTTAATGACTAAACTAGTTCAAATGCTTCCAGACAGTATTTCTGTAGATTCTTCATTGATAAATAATGAAGTTCATTTTATTTCCGACCCGATAACTATTTTGCAGGAAGGTGTATTTGAAAACGTTCTTAAAGCCACAAAAATGCATTGCACTTTGCAACTTGAATACAAAACTGCGCAGAATACTGATTTTGAATTAAGAAAGTTTGATCCTTATCACGTAATTTGTCAGAAAGGAAGCTGGTATGTTTTGGGATATTCACATTCTTCAAAGGCAATTCGATTATGGGCTATGCCTAGAATTAAGAACTGCGAAATAACAAAAGAAAAGTTTACGATTCCAAAAGACTTTAAACTTGAACAGCACATTGATACTCAAATTGGAGCATGGGGTTCGTCTGGTGAAAAATTTAAGGTTGAAATTGAATTTGAAAAAAGTCTTAAAACTTTTGTAATGGAACGCAACTGGCACAAAGACCAGACTATCTGCGAAAATTCAGACGGAACTGTTTATCTTTCTTTTGAAACAATTCAACTTAGCCAGACTGCATCTTGGGTTATGTCATTTACCGGCGAAGCAAAAGTTTTAAATCCGCCAGAATTAAAAGATATGGTAAAGCAATCCGCAAAAAAAATATTGGAGAATTGTTAGTTTGAAATTACGCATAATTCTTTAAGCATTTCATA
>CAZJOU010000240.1:0-3264 GCA_964547685.1 uncultured Treponema sp.
ATTATTAATTATTCCGTTATTCATAAAATTCTTTTCTTCGTAGCGTTGTGTACGGCTTTTCGTGACGCGTTTTTTGCACTTGGTTTAAGTCAAGTTCCGCATATAAAATTTGCTCTTTGTCGTCGGCCAACTTTATAACGCTTCCGTTTTCATCTACAACAATCGATTCGCCAGAAAATTGCATTTCGCTTTCGGTTCCAACACGATTGCACATTGCAACACAAACGCTGTTTTGAAACGCTTGCACGCAAATTTCCCATTTGAACATTTCGCTTGGTTCGGCTTTGGTGTTTGCAGTTGGAATTAAAATTAAATCTGCGCCACGTAAACTTTCTGTTCTAATCGATTCTGGATAATGTCGGTCAAAGCAAACTACAATTCCGATTTTTCCGATTTCAGTTTCAAAAACATTAAATCCGTTGTTGCTTGGTTCGTAATAATCTTGCTCGTAAAATTGTGGTGTCCCAGCAATGTGAACCATTTTTTGCGTTCCTAAGATTTTTCCGCTTTTGTTGATTAAAATGCTTGCGTCATAATTTTTTTTGTTTTCGCACAAATAAACGTTCGGAGAAACCATTATGTTGTTCTTTTTTGCCGCGTCGCAAAATGCTTTTATTATAGAAGAATCTAGTGAAATTGGATTTTTTTCCGCTGATTTCGCAGATTCTTGCAGATTCTTGTCATTGTCAACTGAGTTTCTTTCAGAAACATCGCAGGGCTTGCAGTTTGTGTCATTGTAGGGTTTGTAATTTGTGTCATTGGCGGGCTTGACCCGACAATCTTTTCTAAACTGAGGAAAAAATTCTGTAAGTTGAATTTCTGGGAAAAAAATTAAATCCGCGCCGTTTTTTGCGGCCTTTTCAATAGCCAAAAGACTTTTTTTTAGGTTCGCTTTTACGCTTCCTTCGTTTTTCATTTGAAAAAGTGCAAGTTTCATAGGTTTAGTTTATACCAATTTATCGCAGTTTGCAAAAAAAAAAAAAAAAAGAAAAAAAAAAAAAAATAAAAAAAAAAATCCTTCTCAAAAAGAAAAAAAAAATTTATTTATATTGACCTTTTTTTTATAAAAATTTACTTTTAATCATTACAAAAAAAAACGGGGGGGGGGTATAACTCTCCCGAAAAAGGAGACTTATATGAAAAAATTGGTAAAAGCACTAGAAGTATCAATTCTTGCGCTTTCTGCATTTGCATTGTTTTCTTGCGCCGATGAAACTGGCGATGACTACAACTATGCAGCGGACACAGTCATTACTTTGGATGCTCCAAAAGTAACAGCAAAGGCTTATCCTGGTGTAAACTACATTTACTGGGAACCAGTTGCAAGTGCCAACTCTTATGCACTTTATCGAAGCGATGGAATTGAAGATATATTCCTTACAACAATCGCAAAAGATAGTGCTAGTTTGTCTTACGAAGATATTGCCAAAGACGACTACAATCTTATTAATGGTAAAACATACAAATATACAGTAGTTGCTGTTAGTAAATCAGATGTTGCACGTTCAGTTGTTGCACAATCTAGCAAAGCGTCTGCCTCTGTAAAAGCAAATGTTCCAGCATTTGGAACTGCTACTCTTGATTTAAACTCAAATTATGCTAAAAAGTTTACAGATACAAACCTTGCCAACAACACAAAAGTTGCAAAAGGAAACGACGGCTACATCTATGCGTCTTTTCCTGCAATTAATGGTGTAAAATATGAAATTGTAAGTGCTTCTGAAGCAGAAGAAACAAAATATGAAGCAGAGAACGGAAAAGCATTTTCAACATCTTTAACTACAGGTTCTACAACTGCTAAATACAATTTTAGTTCTTCTGGTGAAACAGTTGAATATAAATCTTCAACACCTGTTACAGCAGATGGAACTTATAATGTTTATCTTGTTGCAAAATCTGTTTCTGAACTTTACCCAGCATCTGTTGTAAAACTTAGTAGCATAGAAATTGAAAGTCTTAATGAAACTACATCACTTTCTTCTGCTACTGCTACATACACAGCTTCTAAGACAGTAACTGTAACATGGACTCCTGCACAAATTAATGATGAAGAAGATTATACAAATTACAAAGTTTACAGATATGCTAATTACACAGACAAAGTTTATGTTGCTGTTAATGCAACACCTGCAAAACTTGTAGAATCTTCTACAACAGTAGGAGGCAGCTCTGCGACAGTAGATTCTTTGGTTTATGTTCAAGATACTGTTGAAGATGACACTATTTCTTATACATACTTAATTGTTCACACAGATGGAACTTATTATGGTTCATCATCTGCTACAGCAACTTTGGGTGCTATTACAGAAACACAAACAGTTGCTCCAACTCTTAGTGTAGAAACTTACATTGACGGCACAGATAATCTTAAAGATACAATCAAGATTACTTCTAAAAAGGGTAATGAATATCAAACACTTGCACTTTCTTATGTAAAACTTTCAGAAGATGCAGATGGAGACGCAGTTTCTTATGTAACAAGCGACTTTTCTTCTTTGACACTTACTAACTACGCAGGTTTGGAAGACACTTATATTAATTACATTCCTAATGCTGATTCTGGAACTTACTTAATTAAACTTGTTGCTTCTGAAACTGGCTATAAAGACAATGAAGTTTACGAAGTAATTGAAGTTTCTAGCGGAGATGTTGACATTAGTTCTGTTACCTTAAGCATATCAGGTACAACAGCTACTATTACAGATTCTATTGATTACTATTCTACAACTGATTCAATTAGTAACTACACATATATTTTGAAGCAAGTAAAAATTTATACACCTAGTCTATATAACAAATATGTAATAGTTGAAACAACTAGTGTTCTAGATAGTAGTAGTAGTGAAAAACTAAATTTAACATATCCAGATGGGGTTACTACTTATGCACAAGCAACAAGATCTGTAGATCAATCTACTACTGGCACAAGTTATTCTTACTATGTTATAAAAGCACTTGCTAGCGATTCAAGTGTGTATGCAACAACTGCTCTTACAAGTAACTAGTTTATTAATTAGTTTTAAGTACTAAATAAAAAAAGCCAGCACAATTTGTGTTGGCTTTTTCGTTTTTTTGCTATTCCACGTCATACATACCTTGCTTTGCACATCATTGCAAAACTTGTTTTCCACGTCATTGCCCGATTTGATCGGGCAATCTACTTGTTTTTTAAACAATATAACTTTAACAAACAAGTAGATATTCGGGTCAAGCCCGAATATGACACATTAAGTTGCGCAACTTAGTACGTCATTTGGTGCAATC
>CAZJOU010000241.1:0-3263 GCA_964547685.1 uncultured Treponema sp.
GAAAGCGAAAAAACATTAGGATCTGTGTCCAAATAATTTTGACATTCTTCTAGCGAACTTTTTACGCCAAGTTTAGACACAAAGCATAAAAAATCTTTGGCACTAAAAGTGTCTGTATATGAGCGAATAAATTTTTGTACCAAAGTTTCTGCAGGTATCTTCATACTGAACTTGTTTCAAAAGTAATTACTGTGTCATTATCGGGCTTGACCCGATAATCTTAAATCTTTGCAAATTCAAGAATTATAGATTGCAAACGAGTTTCTTACAGAAACATCGCAGTGTCAAGCACGGCAATGACATTTCACAACTTTTGAAACTACCTCATACTATAAAAATAACAAAAATATAAGCATAATTCAAATAAAATTATAAATTAGCGAATGTCGTCGGCTGTCATATTTAGTTGCTTTAATATTTCTTTAAGTTGATTTTCTGAAATTCCTGCAACTTTTACTGTAAGACGTCGTTTTCCTTTTTCTTTTAATTCCCTTGTAACTAAAGAAATTAAATTGCCATTTTCCTTTGCAATTTCGCTAACAAGTTTTGCAAGTTGACCAGGAGTGTCGTCCATTGTAAGAATAAACCGAACTCCTTTTTCGCGCGCTCCAAACATATCTGTAAAAAGACCAAACAAATCGCTTTCTGTAATAATTCCCACAAGAAGATTGCCACTCATTACAGGAACGCAACCAATTCCGTTATCTACCATTACGCGCGCTGCATTTTCTACAACTTCTGTATCTGGAACGGTTACTACTTTTTTTGTCATAGCCTTTTCTACGGTAATTTTAGAAAGAAGATATCCAATTTCGAACATATCTAGCGTAGTTGCTTCGGAAGGAGCGGCTTTTGCTAAATCTTTTTTTGTAAGAATTCCTACAAGTTTATTATCTTTATCTACAACGGGAAGTTTTCCAATATTTTTTTTGTTCATTAACGCTTTTGCTTCTGTAATTGAACATTCTGGCAATATTGTAATAGGATTTTTTGTCATTACATTTTTTACAAGCATATAAGCCTCCAGCGAAACGAAAGTGCATTAAGGGCATCTCTAAAAACTGAAGTTTTTAGAGCCTCCATTAATTTAAGTATAACATAAAATATAAAAATTTGATAAAAAACGTATACGATTTTGAGAAAAATAATTTTACAATTAAAAAAAAATCCAAAAAAGCGGGTCCCAACAACGGCGAAAAACGAATCTTTCCAGTCCGCTTACATCTTCGATGTTACGCTTCCTTGGGTCCTTTCATTTTTCCGGTTTCGCGGGGGCTCAACCGCACATCGCTAAAATCGCTACGTCACTCGCGATTTTACGGCTTCGCCGTCGCTCGTTTTGTCCCACTTTTTAGGATTTTTTTTATTGGTTCGCACAAATTTATTTACTAAATCTGCGAGAATCCGCGCTATCTGCGGGAAATTCAACTTTTCTCAAAATCTATAATTTTAGAAAACTTTAATCTTGCACTTACAATTCGCAAATTGGAACGAATGTTTCTGCTTTTAGAGAAGCTCCGCCAATCAATCCGCCGTCAATATCTGGCTGGGCAAGCAATTCTGGAGCATTTGCAGCCTTCATAGAACCGCCGTACTGAATAATTGTTTCGTCTGCAACTTTCTGATTGTAAAGTTTTGCAATGTAACCGCGAATAAACTTGTGGATTGCTTCTGCATCCGCTGGAGTTGCTGTTTTTCCTGTTCCAATTGCCCAAACTGGTTCGTAAGCGATTGTAACTTTCTTCATCTGTGCTTCTTGAACGCCAGCCAAATCTGCAGAAAGCTGGAAAGCACAAACTTGTTCAGCCTCGCCTGCTTCACGTTCAGAAAGAAGCTCACCAATGCAAAGAACAACTTCCAATCCGTCGTTTAATGCGCGGCGGACTTTTTTGTTAATAAGTTCGTCAGATTCGCCAATTTCGTGTCTGCGTTCTGAATGTCCAAGAATTACGCTCTGGCAGCCAATGTCTTTAAGCATTGTTGTAGAAACTTCGCCAGTATGCGCACCGTTTGCTGTTGCCGCGCAATCCTGTGCAGCCAAAATGATATTTGAACCTTTTACAACTTGCGCTACTGCATCAAGATAAACAAAAGGAACTCCAATCATAAATTTGTTTGTTTTGCCTTTTAACTGGCTAACCAAGTCTTTTGCCAAAGCAACTGCTTCTGCTTTGTTTGTGTTCATTTTCCAGTTGCCAGCAATGTAATGTGTACGTGCCATTTATAACCTCTTTATATTTTGCGGAAAACCGCTTTTATAAAAATATTACTAAAATAATTATGGTTTTACAATAAGAAAAGAATGTGCTATAGTAAAACGACTTTGCAGATGTAATATAACGGTAGTACACGACCTTCCCAAGGTTGGCGCGCGGGTTCGACTCCCGTCATCTGCTAAAAAAGAAGCATTGTTAAATAAATAACAGTGCTTTTTTTTATTTAACAAAACTATCTGTACAAAAAAAAGGGAGTCGAACCGCGAAGCGAACGCCGACCGAATAGGGAGGAAAAGGCGACACGGATATCGCCGACAGTGAGCGAAGACGGGGCGGAAGGAGCAAACACGATGTTTGCGACTGTAGCCCTTCGACTCCCGTCATCTGCTTTAACATAAAAAATGACCTCCTGTCATTTTTTATGTATTTCAAACGCTTCGCGTTTTCACGTGTACTTCGCGAACGTCCTGTTCGCGGAGGAGTTCGCTACTCCGTGCTTAGCACGGAATCTTTTTATTTGTTTTTCTTTATGGACAAAATCACCTCCTGTAATTTTATTCCATTTCAAACGCTTCGCGTTTTCACGTGTACTTCGCGAACGTCCTGTTCGCAGTTTTGCTACTGCCTTCGGCTATCAAAATGCGAAGCGAACGCCGACCGAAAAAAAAGCGTTTAGTGATTGCTTACGTGCACTTCGTGGACGACAATGCTCAATCACCAAACGCTTTTTGCTTCTCGTGGCTCATCGTTATTGCAAGATAGCGAGCGAAGCGAACGTAGCGAAACAATCTTAGTAATTTACAAACAATTAAGATTGCTTCGTCGCTAACGTTTCTCGCAATGACGTTCATTTTTTTTATGGTGGTTGCTTCGCTGTCGCTCTCGCGCAAGCGGGCGATGTTACTCAACCACCGCAAAAAATCTATTTTGTATCCAAAATTGCAATTCCTGGCAAAGTCTTTCCTTCCAAGAATTCAAGACTTGCACCGCCGCCTGTAGAAACGTGGCTCATTTTGTCTGCCAAGTGGAACTTGTTTACAGCAGCAA
>CAZJOU010000242.1:0-3262 GCA_964547685.1 uncultured Treponema sp.
AGGGCTAATACTAGAAGTTTTTTTAGTAGGAAGATGTTACTAGGAAATTAGGATTGCGATTCGCTAGGGACAGAAATTGCCTCCTGCAATTTCTGTCCCATTAGAACTTGCTTCGCAAGTTTTAATTGAAATAAAATGGCAGGTCGTACATATAGATAGTTGCGCTTGCACAACAAAAGCAATCACAACGGCGGACAGGACGTCCACCAAGAGCTCGTGAAAATGCGAAGCATTTGAAATGGAAAAAAATTATAGGAAGTAATTTTTTTTACTAGCGAACACAACTAGAGTTTGCGAAATTTACGCAACCCCGCAGAGTGCAAAAAAAACTAGTTTCCTTACTAACTGCGCGCGGGTATGGAAGGGCGCGCCGAAGGCGCGTTCCGAAGGAATGAGCGTAAGCGGAACCCTGAAACACCCGCTTACGAAATCCACTTGCGCCCAAAAAACAAAAACAAAAATCTGCTAATTGAATTTTTGGTTTAATAACCTTATTATAAGATTTAGTACTTAAAGTTTGTGTGTTTTTTGCCTAAAGATAAAGCTAAGTTGAACGCGAAACAGTCGCTTACAAAATTCACTTATGTCTAAAAGTAAATAAAAAAAGTAATTATATAGAAGGAAAAAATGTCTGTTACTGTAAATGGCAATAATTTAACTATTGAAGATGTTTGCAACGTTGCTTACAAAAATGAAGAAGTTTCTTTGCCGAACGACAAGGATTTTTGGGAACGACTAGAAAAATCACGCCAATTTTTGATGGATTACATAAATACTGGCGTTCCAACTTACGGCGTTACAACTGATTTTGGCGATTCTTGCAATAATCAAATTAGTGTTGATAAAGCAGGCGAACTTCAGCGCACAATTTGCACTTACCACGGAATTGGCTTAGGTCCAAAGTTTGATAAGGAAACTGGACGCGCGGTTGTTCTTGCTCGCCTAAATGGAAACGTAAAAGGCGGTCATTCCGCAATTCGCCCGGAACTTGCAAAAATGCTTGTTACTTTGCTAAACAAAGACATTATTCCAGTAATTCCGGAACTTGGTTCAGTTGGCGCTTCGGGCGACTTAACTCCGCTTTCGTATTTGGCGGCGGCAATTATGGGACAGCGAAATGTCTATTACAAAGGAAAAATTGTTCCAACAATGGAAGCGTTCAACGCAGAAGGAATAAAACCGCTTCCAATAGAAGCAAAAGAAGGCTTGGCTTTAATGAACGGAACTAGCGTTATGACGGCGGTTGCGTCACTTGCGCTAAAAAAAGCGGAACGACTTGCTAACATTTCCGACTTTTTAACTGCGGTTACAAGCGAAATTACTCGCGGAAAAGACACTCCATTTGTTAAAAAAGTTAGCGAAATTAAAAATCATAAAGGACAATGCGATTCTGCTGCCTACGTTTACAACATTATAAAAGATTCCAAGAGAGTTTTCCGTTACGAAGATTTTTTGAATAGCCAGATTACAAAAATGGACGGAAAAAAGTTTGTTGCTCAGCAGAATAAAATTCAAGACAGATATTCAATTCGTTGCGCGCCGCAAATAAACGGAGTTTACCGCGACACTTTGCAAATTGCGCGTTCTTGGATTACAGAAGAATTGAACAGCGCAAACGATAATCCGCTTGTAGATATTGATGCAGAACGCATTTATAACACAGGAAACTTTTATGGCGGACACATTTGCGCTTCTTGCGATTATTTGCGAATTGCTTTGGCAAACATTGCAGACCTTTCCGACAAGCAAGCGGAAGTTATTATTGACGGAAAATTCAATGGATTAACGGAAAATCTAATTCCAGTAACTCCGCCAGAACATCCGCGTGCGGGTTTGCGTCTTGGTTTTAAGGCTGCACAAATTACAATTTCTGCAATTCGTGGCGAAGTTCAAACTTACACTTTTCCGGTTAGCATAACTTCTGCGCCAACGGAAGCGTTGAATCAGGACAAAGTTTCTATGGGAACAATTTCGGCTAGAAAGTTGCGCGACCAAATTGAACTTGTTTATTTGCAGTTTGCAACTCATTTGTTGGCTGCAATGCAAGCGGTAGATTTGGCAGGCAAAGACGATTTTTCGCCTTTTACAAAAAAAGTTCACGATGAAGTTCGCTGTTTAAGTGCGTTTGTAGAAGACGACCGAGCGTTAGACAAAGATGCAGAGGCGGTTTGCGCTTGGCTTAAAACAACGGATTTGTTTGAATAATTCTTGTCACTGCGAGCCGTAGGCGTGGCAATCTAATTTTACGAGATTGCCACGTCGCCACACTCGTACGCACCTGCTTCGAGTGTGTCCTCGCAATGACGACTTTAAAAATATGACAGAGCAACTACAAAATCGCTTACAATATCTTGCCACAAAATACGAAACCGCTAATTTTTTGGCGTCTGACCCAAGCCAGTTTTTGCGCTACTACAAAAATCCGCAAGACGCAGAAGTCGCTAGTTTTGTGGCGGCTTTGCTTTCTTTTGGAAATCGCAAACTTTTTATTCCAAAAATTAGGGAAATTTTTGTGCTCGCAGATTTAGCAAAACAAGCGGATTTCGCTATTCTTTGCGCGGGCAAGCAAAGCGACGAAACTATTTTTTGCGAATGGATAAAATCTGGTCGTTACAAAAAAGATTTTTGTTCGCCAAACAACAACGACGAAACAAAATTTTATCGTTTTTATTCGTACAACGACATAAAAGATTTGTTCGCTACGTTTCAAACAATTTTGCAAAGTGGCGAAACATTTGGTAACTTTATTCGCAAAAAATACGAAGCAGCAAAAACTACAGAAAATTGCAAAGTGTCGCAAATAGATAGTTTTTTTGCAAATTTTTGCATTTCTAAAGTTATTTCCGAAACATTTAAAAATTGCAAAATTGTTCCAAAAGGCAAGAATTCTGCAAACAAACGTGTTAATATGTATTTGCGTTGGCTGGTTCGTCAAAATTCGCCAGTTGATTTAGGTTTGTGGACTTGGTTTTCGCCTGCAGATTTAATAATTCCGCTAGACACGCACGTTGTGCAAGAAGCAGAAAAACTAGGTTTAATTCCAAACAAAAGTTCTGCTTCGCTAAAAACCGCAAAACAACTTACAAGCGAGCTAAAAAAAGTGTGGCAAACCGACCCAACAAAAGGCGACTTTGCACTTTTCGGTCTGGGCGTAGATAGCGAAAAAGAAAAATAACTTTACTACTAACAATAAAAAATGTACGTAGACACGGTTCTGTTTTGAAAAACATCTGCACAAGTGAAAAATGAATTTTATTTTTAC
>CAZJOU010000243.1:0-3257 GCA_964547685.1 uncultured Treponema sp.
TCGTTTCAACAGCCTTCTTAAACGCTTCTTTAGAGTTTAGAATTGTTTTTTCAGAAACGCAATACGAAACTCTGAACCAGCCTTTTCCTGCAAAGCCACTTCCTGGAGCGCAAAGAATATTAAACTTTTTAAGATGATCTGTGAACGCTAAATCATCGTCATTCCAAGAATCTGGAACTTTTACAAAAAGATAAAATGCGCCTTCTGGTTTTGCATATTTTAAGCCAGCGTAATCCATAACTTCGGTAATTTCTTTCATACGTTTTTCGTACAAAGAATAGTCGCACTTAGAAGTCCAACTTTTTGTAACAACTTTCTGAAAGAATGCTGGTGCATTTACGTAGCCTAAAATTCTTGTAGTTAGAATGCACGCGCTTACCATTTCTTTTGCGTCATCTGCACTAGGATTTACTGCAATGTAACCAATTCGCTCTCCAGGAAGACTTAAGTTTTTTGCAAAAGAAGTAACAACAACCGTATTTTTATAATAAGGAAAAATTGGCGAAACTTTTTTGTTTCCGTAAACAATAGCGCGGTACGGTTCATCTGCAATTATATAAGGAAAACGTCCGTTCTTTTTTCCAAATTCATTAAGAATTTGTGAAAGTTCCTTAATATCATCTTCTGAATAAATTTTTCCAGTTGGATTATTTGGAGAATTTATTAAAACTGCAGCTGTTTTTTTATTCAACGCATTTTTTATTGCCTGAACATCAAGGCTAAAATCTTCTTTTGTATTTACACGGCAAATTTCTGCTCCGTGATTATGAATATAATGGTCATATTCTGCAAAATAAGGACACGGAACAATAATTTCATCGCCTTTATTAACTAACGCTTTTATAACAGAATTCATTGCTCCGGCCGCACCAACAGACATTACAACACATTCCATTGGAACAGAAACGCCTTGCTCTTCGCTAGTTTTTTGCGCCATTGCTTCGCGGGCTTCTGGATAACCTGCATTCGACATATAACCGTGAGCATTATGGCTTGTGTCTTGTGCAACAACTTTAATTGCGTCTAAAACTTCTTTTGGAGGTTCCAAATCTGGATTTCCTAAGCTAAAGTCATAAACGTTATCGGCTCCAAACTTTTGTTTTAAAACCGCACCTTCTTCAAACATTTTGCGGATAACGCCCGCAGACGGATCTTGTAAAATTGATTTAATATTGTCTGAAATCATAGTAACGTTATTATATCACAATTGTTTATTGAAAAGAAATAAAATTCAATATATTATTTCATATAATCAACATTAGGAACTGAATATGAAAAAAACTTTTTTTGCATTGTCTTTATTTTTTGCATCTTTTGCTTTGTTTTCGCTTCCTTTTAATTCAAAACTTTCTGAAAAAGAATTGCAATCTTTGGAAAATGGCGAAGTAATAACGCGAAATATTGATAAATATAAAAACCTTTCGATAGATAGCGAAAATTATGCGGCGCAAAAACTTCGCGAAGAAATTAATGACACAGATCCTAATTATCTTGCGGAACTTGCTCAAATTCGTTCTTATGAAGGAAACGAAGATTTACTAGAAAAACTATATGCAGTTCTTTCTGACATAGAAAGTTATGCTGGAATTCCTTATTGGTCTGTTCAACACGAAAGATATTTTGATCTTTATTCTAGCGCAAAAATTAAAAGCAAAGAACAAATTAACGAAAAAACAGAAAAATATCAGGCAGATTTATATATGAGTCCGTTTGGAAACATTGATACTCCTGTTACAATAGAAAAAGGTGAAGATTATCTTGTTTATATAAGTTCAAATGATAATTCTTTAAAAGTAAAAGGAATGACTGCCGTAAAAAAACACAACTTAAAATCTGTAATTATACTTTTTAAGGACGGAGATAATTGGATTTTGTACGGAGCCGGCGGATGCAAAGCTCCAAAAATTGCAATGTTTCAAAAAAGAATAGAAACATCGTTTATAAATAGAATAAAAACATTCTGTAATTACGTCTTTACAAAAATTTAAAAGGCAAAAAAAATGATTTGGGTTGCAAATTCAAAAACAACATTAGGCACAGAAATGTGCCAACTGCTAGAAAAAGGAAAATTTCCATATATTTCTTCTTCCGACGAACTTCATTCAGAAAATCTTGATTCGCTAGAAAAATTTGTTCTTTCTAAAGAAACAGAATTTTACACAAAATATCATAACAAGCCTGAATTAGATTTTGATGTAGGAAAAATAAAATGGATTATAAATTGTGCAGAAAATCCAGACGTAAAAGAATGTACAAATCTTGCACGAACTGCAAGAAGCCACAGCGCAAAATTAATTCATATTTCTACGGATTTTAATTCTGAAAATGAAAAATCTAAAACAGAAGAAGCAATAATTGGCGCAACAACTCAGTATTACATAATAAGAACTGAATGGCTTTATGGTTTTAGCGGAAATAACTTTGTTCTTAATATGTTAAAAGAATTTAATCAAAAAGATTTTGTAAAAGTTTCTTCTAAAATTATGGGAACGCCAACTTTTTGCAAAGACATTGCGGAAGTTGCAATAAGATTTATAGTGCGAACTCAAAAATCAAGTGGCTTTTTTGGAAAAAATAGCATTCCGTCTTTTGGTTTTTACAACTTTACGAATTCTGGTTTTACAAACCAATTTGATTTTACAAAAAAAATATTTGAACTTGCAAAAAAGACTGGTAAAGCCGAAATAGATTGCACAATAGAAGATGGCGAACCTTTAGAAGAAAACGAACTTTCTTCTTTTGATGAACTTGACTGTTCAAAAATTCAAAAAGAATTAAAAATAAAAATTCCTTCTTGGCAGCAGAGTTTAGAATTCTTTTTTAGAAATATTAGGTAATTATGGAAAAAAAATCTGCAAAAATTATAAAATTTTTACTTTTAGATTTAGCATTAATAACCGCAATTTCGCTTTTTTTTGCAATTCCTTGGGGTTTTAGAAATTATCCAATTCAACTACATTGGAATGTTTTTTTTGTTCTAGCAGCTGACACTTCTGGCGCAGATAGCGGAACTGGACTTTCTATTTTATTTGGATTTGTAATTCCTACAATTTTAGTTTTTGCACTTTACAAAATTGTTACGCTTTTACTAATAAAAAATCGCGAAAAACTGTATAAAATTCACAAAATTTTGTCTTTGTCGCTTTTTTGTATTTCTATGTTAATTTTAATTTGCACAACAAAAATTTGGAAATATTTTAAGATTGCAAAAATTGTTTTAGGAAAACCAGTTTCTTCGGAATTTTATAAAGAAAATT
>CAZJOU010000244.1:0-3241 GCA_964547685.1 uncultured Treponema sp.
TGTGCAGATGTTTCCATCGGCAGAACTTCCTCATTGTTTGTCAATTTTTATTGCTTCTCAAAAAATCTGCGTTTATCTGCGCCATCTGCGGGAAACTTTTTCCAAAATTTATACTTTTAGTTAAACTTATCTGCAATTTCTTTAATTTTTTGTAAAAGTTCGTTCATTGCTTTTTCTGTTGTTTCTGAACCAAAACTAAAACGAACTGCGTTTTCTGCTTCTTCTTTAGAAATGTGCATTGCGTCTAAAACTGGGCGATTGTTTTTTCTGCTAGAACAAGCACTTCCTGTGGAAATGTAAAAACCTTCTGCATCTAGCGCACGAAGCATTACTTGACCAGGAATATTTTTAAAAGACGCTTGAACAATCCACGGAGAAAACAATTCTTGATTTTCAATTCTAGTTTTTGGAATTATAGAACAAGAACTGATTTTAGAAAGTTCTTGCAAAAAATGTGAACAATATTTTTTTTGCGCCTCAAATCGTTCTTCCATTTTTTTGTTTAATGGCGAAATAAAATATTTTTCAAGACACTTTGCAAATGCAACTGCACCGTAAACATTTTCTGTTCCAGAGCGAATTCCTTTTTCTTGTCCGCCTCCACGCAAAAATGGTTCAAAAGTGTCTTTTGAATAAAGAAGTCCAATTCCGCGTGGTCCGCAAATTTTGTGTGCGCTAAACGCTGCGCTATCAATTCCTTTGTAATTTAAGTTAAGCGGAATTTTTCCTGCTGCTTGAACGCAATCTACATGAAATTTTGGTTTTCGCTTTCCTTCTGTTGCTTTTGTAATTGCATCGGCAATTTCGTAAATTGGCTGAATTGCGCCAGTTTCGTTATTTACTGCCATTACTGCAATAAAAACTGTTTCTGGTTTTATCATAGAAACAACAGCGTCTGGCGTTATTATTCCATTTTTATCTGCGGGAATTTGTTCTGCTAAAATTCCGCACTTTTTTAGTTCATTTGCCATTTCGCGCACTGCCGGATGTTCAAGCGAACTAAAAAGAATATGCGCTTTTCCTGGTCGGTTTAACACAGAAAGAAGCGGAATGTGGTCGCTTTCTGTTCCGCCAGAAGTAAAATACAAAGTATTTTCGCTAACATTTAATACTTTTGCGCATTGTTTTCTTGCGTTTTCTAAAAGTTCGTTTGCTTCTTTTCCTGCTGCGTGTAAACTAGATGGATTTCCCCATTTTTCTAGAGTTTCGTTTAATGCGGATTTTAAAATTTCTGAATCCGATGGACTTGTTGCTGCCCAATCAAAATAATGTTCTTTTTGCTGCTCTGTCATTTTTTATAAGTTCTTGGTTATTGTCCTTAAGTTCTTTGGTCATTGAGCCTGTCGAAATGACTTTTATTTGTGGTTTCGACAGGCTCAACCACCGTTTATTTTAAAACTGAAATTATATTTGAATCTTCTACTTCTTCTGTAAAAGGTTCACAAAGACCTTTTAAAAGTGTGCAACGAATTTTAGCAGAAGTATTTTTTTTGTCTTTTCGCATTGCGTTTATAAGTCGTTCGCTAAAACCGCCACCAACAATAAAAGGTGGAACTGCTTCTGTGCACCAACCAAAAGTTTTTAGTACAGAAAGAACTTCGTCCTTAAAAGATTCGCGACAATAATCAAGGCGAGCGCAAAGACAAACTGCGCGACCAATTCCCCAAGCAACTGCATCTCCGTGAGCGATAGTTCCAAGTCCTGCAACAGTTTCTAATGCATGACCAAAGGTGTGTCCTAAATTTAAGTACATTCGAATATTTTTTTCTGTAAGATCTTGTTCTACAACTTTTGCTTTGTCCGAAGCGCATTTTGTAATAACTTTATATAAAGTTTCTTCGTCGCCTTGTATAAGTTTTTCTGGTTCATTCTTAAAAATATCGTAAAGTTCTTTATCGTATAAAAGTCCAGTTTTAATTGCTTCGCCAAGACCAGAACGATATTGTTCTTTTGGAAGATATTTTACAAACTCTGGAAACATGTGAATTTCTTCTGCTGGCCAAAAAGAGCCAACCATATTTTTGTAGTTTTTAAAATCACAACCAGTTTTTCCGCCAATAGAAGCGTCTACCATTGCTAAAAGCGTTGTAGGAACAAATTGACAAGTAGCACCGCGCTTAAAAAGGGCAGCTGCAAAACCTGTCATATCGCAAATTACGCCGCCACCAATGCCAACAAATAAATCTTTGCGCGAAAATCCTGCGTCTATTGCTGTAGAAACAATTTCTAAAACGCTATCAATTGTTTTATATGGCTCGCCAGAACCTAAAATAACAAGCAAATCGTTTCCGCAAACTCCGTCTTCAAATTTAGAAATGAATGATTCCATTATTGGAAGCGTTGCAACTGTTGCGTCTGTTACAAAACAACGCTTTCTTCCATCTAAAGAATTTCCTGGATTATATAAAGAAATTAAGTCTGGAATACCAGATTCAACCGTAATTTTTGTCTCTGCCGTTCCCGGATTTATTGCCGAGTATTTAATGTTTAATGTTTCTTTTTGAAAAGCCATAAGGCTATTTTAGTAGTTTTTAGAATCCATTGCAACAAAATCAGCCTTTACTTTTTCAACTCTTGCAATTTCGCGTTCTAACATTTTTCCGTAATCAAGTTCGCCTGTTTTTATGCGTTCGCGTTCGTCTTCCCAATTTTGAAGGTCTGTTATAAAAAGAAAATTAAAATCTTTAGTATTAGCTTTTTCTGCCCAAAGTTCTGCTTCTTGCCAATAGTAAAGTCCTGCTTTGTAGCAAGAAAGTGCTTTTTCTAAATTTCTAATGTATTCATCTTTCCAAGGCGCATCGTAAAATTTTGCAACTTTTTTGTCGTATGTGCGACCAAGTCTAAGATGTTGTTCTATAAGTTTTAAGTTTATGTGCATTTGGAAAAGATAGCGATATTTTTCCCATTGCTTTTCTGTGTCGATTTTTGCTTTTGCATAAAGTGGATTTGCAAAATCCGCTTGTGCCGCTTTTTCTAGCCAATAAATATTTTCTATGCAATCATCTGGATATTGTTGATAGTGAACGTGATAAAGGCGATACCAATCTTCTTTGTATTTAACCATATACGCATTTGTTTGCGATATGCAAAAAATTGCAAACAAGGCGGAAAGTGCGAAAATTTTTATTTTTTTTAAGATTGACTTTTTCACAATAAAATTATCGGAACGAAAAATATTTAATTTATAGGTTTTTTATTAATTTTTAAGATATATAAATTTTTGGAATTTTCGTGTCATTCC
>CAZJOU010000245.1:0-3239 GCA_964547685.1 uncultured Treponema sp.
CGTCAGAAGCAAATTCATCTGCTTCGTCTCTATCTGTTGTAGAAGTATCATCTTCTTTTCTTGACCAAGAAGCAAAATCGCTACCTTCGTTGTCGCTATCGCCATGCAAGATGTTTGTTAGCGAATAAGATTCTGCGGTTGCAATTGACGCAGCAAATGCCAAAGCCGCTCCTAAAACTAAAATTTTTTTCATAAAAAGCCCCCAAAGTTTTTTTGTAAGAAGTTGCAACCTTCAAAAATAAAATCCTTATTTCCTATTTGTTTAATAGGTTTTATTTAAGATAACTAAATATATCTTTTAAAATCCTAGTATGTCAATAGGTTTTGTAAGAATTTTTTATTTTTTTTCTGCTTTTTCCTTCCTTTTTTCTAGACTAATTGCACAATAAAGGCAAATTGTTAAGATTTTAAGTAAATTTCGTTAGATTTGTGTTAGAAAAAATTGAACAAATGCCCAAATGTCATTCCCGCACTTGATGCGGGAATCTCTGAAGAAAATTGATGTTAACTTCGCTAATTGTAATTTTGTTGCAAAACCAGTAAGATAGATTAAATAATTTTTTCGTAAAAAATAAAAAGTATGCTTTTTTATAATCTTTTTATCTCGCCAATAGAAATGATTGTTGATTATGTTTTTACATTTTTTGCAATCAATTTTAATATTGCCGGCATTGCTGTTGCTATTTTTGGCG
Source organism: uncultured Treponema sp. (assembly GCA_964547685.1). Classification (GTDB taxonomy): domain Bacteria; phylum Spirochaetota; class Spirochaetia; order Treponematales; family Treponemataceae; genus Treponema_D. The sequence goes on from CAZJOU010000245.1 coordinate 693, forward strand.
TTAGTCTTGTAATTAATTTTCTTGCTTTGCCGCTTTACAATATTGCGGAACGTTTACAAGAAAAAGAACAAAAAAATGCAAAAAAAATGGAAGTGCAAATAAAGCGCATAAAATCAACGTTTAATGGCGACGAACGTTTTATGATGCTTCAGGCGTACTATAAAGAATGTAAATATAATCCAATTTATACGTTTAGAAGTTCACTTTCTATTTTAATTGAAATTCCATTTTTTATTGCTGCGTATCATTATTTAAGCCACGCAGAACCATTAAAAGGCGCAACTTTTTTATTTATTAACGATTTAGGTTCACCAGATGCTTTTTTTCATATTGGAAACTTTACTGTAAATATTTTGCCAATTTTAATGACAGTAATAAATTTAATTTCTGGCACAATTTACATAGAAAACACAACTTTGCGCGAAAAAATTCAAATTTTTGTTTTGGCATTAATTTTTCTTGTTCTTTTATATAATTCGCCAAGTGGACTTGTTTTTTATTGGACATTAAACAATATTTTTAGTCTTGTAAAAAATATTATAAAAAAAATACGAAAAAAATCTTTGCAAAAAAATAACAATCCAAACGCAAAAAAAGTTCGCACCACAAAGTCGGACGCAAAAACATCTAAAAGTCAATTTTTGCTTTTCTTGCTTTCTGCTTTAGGACTTTCGCTTTTATGCGGAATTTATCTTCCGTCTAGCGCAATATGCACAAGTCCAATAGAATTTTCGTTTTTAGGAAAAAATGCAGATTCTCCGCTAGTTTACGTTTGGTCTAGTTTTTTTACTTTCTTAGGATTTTTTGTGCTGTGGCCAAGCGTTATTTATTTTATGTTTAGCGAAAATGTAAAAAAATGGGAAAGTGCTATTTTTTTTGCCGGATTTATAATTTCGCTATTTGATGTTTTTATTTTTAAAGCAGATTATGGATATTTGGATATTTCTTTTCAGTTAGGAAATCCAAATGTTTTAACGCCAAATGTAAGTCAAATAATTTTTCCAATTTTGATTTGTGTTGCGCTTTTCTTTATTTTTTATTTTCTTAGGAAATATAAAAAACTAAACATTGCGTCTGGATTTATATTTGCTATTTGTGTTGCGGAATTATTTATTTCTAGTTCAAATATTTCTGTAATTGGTAAAAAATTTTCTGTTTTTGCAAAAGATAGGCAGAAAAACGAAATTGCGCTTAACAATTCAGAATCAAAATATAATTCGGAGCTGGAAATTAAACCTGTTTATCATCTTTCTAAAACTGGAAAAAATGTTGTTGTTATTTTTGTTGACCGCGCTATAAATTCTTTTTTTCCTTATGCGCTAAAAGATTTGCCGGAATTAAAAAATCAAATGAATGGATTTGTTTATTTTCCTAACACGCTTAGTTTTGGAGAATTTACAAATATTGCTTCGCCTGCAATGATGGCAGGTTATGAATATACGCCAGAAAAAATAAATGAACGAAAAAACGAACTTCTTATGAAAAAACATAACGAAGCAACTTTGGTTTTACCAACTTTGTTTGCAAATGCAGATTACGAAGTTACGGTTACAGATCCGCCTTTTCCGAATTACAGTTGGAAAGGAGATTTAAGTGCTTTTGAAAATAAAAAAAATATTTCTGTTTATGAATTGTGCGGAAAATACACAGAAAATTTTGTTCACGACACAAATTTTACTTCTAATGAAGTTCCGCTTCCGGAAAGCGTAAAACTTCAGGTAAGAAATTTTGCTTTATTGCAAATTTTATTTCCGGTTTTTAGGCCTGTTTTTTACGAAAATTTCAAGAATTCTGCGCAACATTCTTCGCAAAATCTTTATTTTGACAATATTTCTTGTCTTTATTATCTTCCGGAACTTACAGATTTTTCTACGAATAAAAATCAATATCTTTTTATAGACAACGAAACAACGCACCAACCAATTTTCTTAAAAGAAGATTTTTTATTACCAAGCAAAAATAATTTTTTTCACGGAAGTTATAAAACTTCTAAAGGAATTGTAGAAACGCATTATCACACTTTTGTTGCGGTTTTTAAGCAAATTGGAAAATGGCTAGATTTTTTGCGCGAAAACAATGTTTACGACAACACAAGAATTATTATAGTTTCTGACCACGGAAGAAAAATTCCATTAAATGATTTTAGTAATTTTAAAAATCCAGAAATTCCTGCGTCTTTTACGCCAATTTTGCTTTTTAAAGATTTTAATAGTAATAGTGAACTTAAAACGGACAATTCTTTTATGACAAATGCAGATACAATTTTTCTTGCAAAAAAAGATTTGCCTTTGTCTAATGAAAATCCTTTTACGCATAAAGAATTTGTGCAAGAAAAAAGTGATGGAATTAATGTTTACCCAACTTCTGATTTAAGTTGGAACGCAGAAATGCAAAAAGGTAAAACAAAGTTTAAGTTAGAAAAGAATTTTGGTTTTCACGTAAAAGACAATATTTTTGACGAAAAAAACTGGAAACCACTTCAAAAGAAAAAGGTAAAAAAAGCGAAAGAAAAGTAGGTTTAATGTCAAGTTTTGGTAAATTTGTGTC
>CAZJOU010000246.1:0-3235 GCA_964547685.1 uncultured Treponema sp.
TGCTTTTTCGTATTGAACAAAAAACATTCTAACAATAAAATAAAATTATGATTTCTTCTAGAATGAAAAACTTACATCCGTACGTTCCGGGTGAACAACCAAAAGATAGAACTTACATAAAATTAAATGCAAACGAAAATCCGTATCCGCCTAGCAAAAAAGTGCAAAAAAAAGTTATAGATTTTGTAAAACATAATCCAATGCGACTTGCGCTTTATCCAGATCCAGATTCTTTAGAATTGCACGCAGAAATTGCAAAAATGCTAAATCAAAGTGGCGGAGTTTTGTGCAATGCAACAGTAAATGGCAAAAACGTTTCGCCAGCAGAAAAAAATAAAATTCCTTTTACTGTAACGCCAGAAATGATTTATAGCGGAAACGGAAGCGACGAAGTTCTTTCGTTTGTTTTTTACGCATTTTTTGATAGCGAAAAACGTCTTGTTCTTCCAGAATTTACGTACAGTTTTTATCCAGTTTACGCAGGATTTTACAATATAAAAACAGACATTGTTCCTATGCAAAAAGATTGGTCATTAAACACAGACGAAATGCTAAGCCGCGCCAAAAAGAACGATTCTGGCTTAATTTTTGCAAATCCAAACGCGCCTAGCGGAATTGCTTTGTCGCGCGCAAAAGTTCGCGAAATGTTGCTTTCTTCTAATCCAAACGAAATTTTTGTTGTAGACGAAGCATATTGCGATTTTGGCGAAGAATCTTGCATTCCGCTTTTAGCCGAATTTAAAAACCTTATTATTGTGCGAACCTTTAGCAAAAGTCTTTGTGGCGCGGGAATGCGACTTGGCTACATTGTTTCTAGCCCAGAAATTGTAAATTACGTTACAACCGTAAAAAATAGTTTAAACCACTTTCCAATAGATTCCGTTGCGCAAATTGCTGGAATTGCCGCTTGCCAAGATTTACCTTATTATTGCGAATGTGCAAAAAAAGTTGTACAAGAACGCGAATCTTTTGAAAATTTCTTAAAAGAAATTGGTTGGGAATATGTTCCGTCTAAAACAAATTTTGTTCTTGCAAAAAATCCAAATATAAGCGGAAAAAAGGTTTACGACGAAATTAAAAAGCAAGGAATTCTTGTGCGCCATTTTGACACAAAAGGAATAGAAGATTATGTTCGCATAACAATTGGCACAAAAGAGCAAATGAACGCACTAAAAGACGCAATAAAAAATATAAAATAGATTCCACGCCTACGGCTCGCAATGACGTGGTGATTGAAACTGTCGCTCGCTTGCGCACGGGGCGTTGCGGGGTGCCCCCGCTAGAGAGGGTAGGACGCAACGAAGTGCGTCCGAGGGGGAAACTTCCCCCACTTAAGAGGTATTATGAAATTTTTAGTTCTTACAGATATTCACGGAAACGTTTCTGATTTAGACAAACTTGAACCAGAATTTAAGGCGGCAGACGCAGTTCTTTTTGCTGGCGACTTTTGCGAATGTTTTAAAACAGAAACTTCAAAACCAGTTTTAGACGCACTTGTAAAAAAACACGATGAAATTTACGCGGTTTTAGGAAATTGCGACGAACCAGAATTTATAGAAGAACTAGAAAATGCCGGAATAAACGCAGAACGCACATTAAACTACACTGGCGGAATTGCAATTATTGGTAGCGGTGGCGGAAGCAAATTTACAGGAAAAACTCCAAACGAACGCGAAGAAGACGACTTACTTTCTGATTTTGATATTCTTAATCAAAAAGAATTTGAAGGCGACTATTCAAATGTAATTTTAATAAGCCACAATCCGCCTAAAGACACAAAATGCGACGCAGTAAACGAAACTTTACACGCCGGTTCTGCAAAATTTCGCACGCTAATAGAAGAAAAAAAGCCACTTGCAGTTGTAACTGGCCACATTCACGAAGGCGTTGGTATAGATAAAATTGGCGAAACTTTAATAATGAACTCTGGTTGTTTTGGCGAAAACGGAACGTACGGAATTATAGAAGCAGAAAAATCCGGCGGAAAATGGCAAATAAAAAACGCAGAAATAAAATCTATTCGCTAGGTAGTTGCTAAAATTGTCATTTCGATAGGCTCAATAACCACTATATTATTCGCTAATTATTCGCTAATAAATGATTGTACAAATCTAAAGCCCATGTAACTGTAACATTCGTTTGCGTCGTAGCCGTAACGTTCGCCAGCAATGCAAAAAACTGTGTATGGCGAAAAACTTCCGCCACGGCAAACTCGCTTGTCGCCAAAAGTTGGGCCTGCATAAATTTCGCCTTCTTTTTGCTCTGCGTAATCGCTAAACCAATCCCAGCAAAATTCTAGCATATTTCCAGACATATCAAAAAGTCCTGCACCATTTGCGTTTCCTGTTCCTGGTGCTGGCGGAGCATATTCATCAAACGGAGTTCCAGCAGTTCCAACGCGCATAGATGCATCTGCATTTTCGTTTGTCCAAGCAAACTCTAAAGTTTTATCTTCATTTTCTAAAGAAAAATCGCCACTTGCTTTGTTTCCTTTTTGCATTCCATCTTTTGAATAGCGCGCAGCATATTCCCATTCTGTTTCGGTAGGAAGTCTAAAGCCGTTTGCATTAAAATTACATTCAGCTAAATCACATTCGGCAGTTTTTTCTGAATCTCGTAAAACTTCGCCTTTGTACGTGTAACAAGGTTCAAGACCGCAATATTCACTAAATGCGTTGCACCAAACAATAGCATCGTGCCAACTTATCATTGCAACTGGCTGCGCAAAGCCTTTTTTTGAAGGTGCTTTTCCACGTCGTGCGCGCGAACCTTCTTGTCCATCATTTTGAAAATTATATCCTTTTTTTTCTGCGTCTTTTTTTACCATAAACCAAAGCGAATATGGAGTTTCGTACTTATTTATAGAAAACGCTTTTACAGTTCGCTTTGCAGTATAAGATTGAACATCTTCGCCAATTACAAAACTTCCAGACGGAAGAAAAACCATATCAAGTTCATTAAAAATATTTTCGAAACTTTGCACATTTTCTACAGTTTGCGCATTTAATTTAGGCAAAACAACAAAACTAGCAATAAAAACTAACACAAAAAAAACGTTTTTCATTTATATTCCTTAAATAAAATATACTTTTTTATTTTATAAAAAGATATATGTTTTGGGAATTTTCGTGTCATTTCCGTGCTTGACACGGGAATCTACATAAAATTGTGTTGCAATTAAAAAAAAATCCTAAAAAGCGGGTCCCAGCGACGGCGAAAAACGAACCTTCCCAGT
>CAZJOU010000247.1:0-3217 GCA_964547685.1 uncultured Treponema sp.
TCGCCAAAGTCCGTGTCAACTTGCAAAATAATAAACTGTCCGGCTTTGCGATTTCTTGCAATTTCTGGAGCTTCGACTTTCATATACCAAGTCGCAGAAGCTTCAGAAAGCTTGCGTTTTTCAAGAATTTTAAACATAGCAATATTTCCCTTCAAATCAAAATATTGCTTATATTGTAATATAAATGAGAAAAATTATCTATTAGATTAGCCTAACCGTAAATCAAAAGGGCAAGCAACGCAGGTTTTTATTTTTAATGCAGAAAAATCTTTGTGGCGCGGATTAAAAATTACGTTAAAATCGCCAGAATAGCCACTTGGCAAAATTACAGAATGAACTTTTATTGCAGCAGAAGAATTGCTTTTTAGCCAATTTGTTCCCGCAAAAGAAGATTCAATATTTTCTGAATGTTCAAAAAAATCTTTTGGAACAAGTTCATCTGGAAATTCCAATTCTGCAAAATACATATCTTTTGGATAAATAGATTTATCGCAATGCACTAAAACTTCCAAAGTGCAAAGAGAAAGCGAATTAGATGTATAAAGCGCAGGAATTCCTTTTTTGTTCCAGCGTCCGCCGTAAAGTTGCGCTCCGTAGCCACTTAAATCTTCTATAAAGTTCTTTTTTGCAATTCTGTACAAAAGCATTAAGAAAAAACTCCGTATTCTATGCGCCCTAAAATATTCATAACAATTTCTGCTTCAAAGCGATTAGAAACGGCTTGTAGCGGAGTTTTGCCATTTAACGCTTGTAACGGAGTTTTTAGCCAAGTGTGCGCAGTTTCTTTTGACCCAAATACTTGAACAGCACGGAAGTACGTTTGCAATATAGAAATCAAAATTTCTGCACTTTGCGGAGGTAAATTTTGGTCGTTCTGCATTCTAGAAATTGTGCGCTGACTAATTCTACAAATATTTGCCATTTCTTTTTCTGGAACACAAGCAACATCTTTAGAAATTACAGAAAAAAATCCACGATTTACGCCTTTTTGAAAAAGTCTAGTGCATTCGTTTACAGATAATTCTTTTTCTTCAAAATTAAATGTAACGTCTTTGTTTACCATAATTGCCTCCTTTTTTTTGCATTTTGACTATATTTTAATAGACAAATGGCGTGTTGTCAATGGATTTAGAAAAAAATTATATGTTTTCGTGAACACAGAATTGTTAATACACAAAAACTTACTGCCTTTATTTACTTTTATTGATATAATTTTTGTATGGATTTAGACAAGGTTTTCATAGTTTTGGCACGCCCAGATGAAGCGCGAAATATTGGGTCAGCTTGCAGAGCAATGGCAAATAACGATATTACTCATCTTAGAATTGTTGGAAACAAATCGGATTACGATATTGAACAAATTTATAGACTTGCAATTCATGCTAGCTACATTTTTGATAATGCGCAATTTTTTTCTTCTATTACAGACGCAACAAAAGATTGCGCAATAGCGGCTGGAACTACAAGACGGCGCGGTCAAAATAGAAAAGGAAAACTTTTATTACCAGAAGAATTTGCAGAACTTGCAAAAAATCAAACTGGAAGCGAAAAAAATAAAAACGACGGTGCGAATATTGCGGTTGTGTTTGGCAATGAACGTACTGGACTTACGGATGATGAATTAAGGGAATGTACTTTGGGTGTAACAATTCCTTCTAGTTCTATATTTGGCTCTTTAAACCTTTCCCATGCGGTTCAAATTATTTGCTATCATTTGTTCAGAAAGAAAAACGAAGGCTTTTCTGGGTATACTCCGCTTACTTTAGAACGACTTGATAAAACTGTTACTAGCATTTTAGATTCTTTGCAAAAAATTGGATTTTTTAAAATAACTGGACGTTCGGATATGGAATCATTTTGGAAAAGCATTCTTTCCCGCGCCGCCCTTTCCGAAAGCGAAGCAAAATATCTTGAAAAAATTTTTAGCAAAGCAGCTGGTTTAGCTAGCAAAAATCAAATCATCGGGGCCAATTAACTGGTTGTTCGCCGTTTAGCACGTCATTACTAGGAACAGAAATTGCCTCCTGCAATTTCTTTTCCATTTCATCTGCTTCGCAGATTCAGGTGTTCTTGGCGGACTTCCTGTCCGCCGTTGGTTTATTATTGTCGGCGTTGCCGACTATCTATTTACGACCTGCAATTTCTGTTCCATTTCAAATGCTTCGCATTTTCACGAGCTCTTGGCGGACGTCCTGTCCGCCGTTTAGCGCGTCATTCCGTGCTCCGACACGGAATCTACTTGTTTGGTGTAAACGCTATTAGTGCGTGGGTTTTGCAAACAACTAGTTTCCGCAAAAAAATCTTTTTTTTGCAAAAAATTCCTGTGAAACATTTCCGTTTCTTGATAAAAAAAGCGATATATATTATAGAACCAAAAAAAACTTCACGACTAAACGTGAAGTTTTTTATTTTCTAGGAGTTATATGAACGGAATTAAACCAGTAGAAGAACTAAAATTCACAGACGACTTTATGTTCTATAAAGTTATGCAGAACCCTGAAATCTGCAAAGAACTTTTGGAACGGCTTTTAAAAATCAAAATTGAAAAAGTTGAATATCCAGAATTGCAAAAAGTGATTCAGCCGTACTATTCAACAAAAGGCGTGCGGCTAGACGTATATGTTAAAGATTCCGACCGGATTTTCGATGTCGAGATGCAGACAACGTTGTATGACAATCTTCCGCGCCGAATGCGTTATTACCAATCTATGGTTGACATAGACGCACTTATGAAAGGAGAAGATTATTCATCGCTCAAAGAAAGTTTTATCATCTTTTTATGCACAGAAGACCCGCTTAAAATCGGACTTCCAGTTTACACATTCAAAACTATCTGTCTAGAAAACAAAAACTGCATTTTAGACGACGGAACAACAAAAATCATCTTTAACGCAAAAGCCGCCCAAAACGAAAAAGATGTTGCAATCAAAGCATTCTTGGATTATCTTTTAAACGGAAAAAGTTGCGACACTTTTACAGACAACATAGAATCGCTTGTTGCAAAATACAAAGATGACGAACTTTTCAGGAGCGAATATATGGCAGGCGCATTATGGTTTAGAGATGCAAAAAAGCAAGGTTTTGAAGATGGAATTCGAATTGGCATTGAACAACAAAAAGTGAAAGATGAAAAACTGCTTAAGCAAACTGTTGCACAAAAAGATGCGGAAGTCGCTCGACAAGCAAAAGAAAATCAAAAACTGCGCGAAGAAATTGC
>CAZJOU010000248.1:0-3205 GCA_964547685.1 uncultured Treponema sp.
GAGGTTTTTATGGCAGATGATTTTTCTTTTGATATAACAGAAAAAATTGGCGTTCTTTCTACTAGCAAATCTGGTTGGACTTTGGAACTTAACAAAGTAAGTTGGGGCGGCCGGCCTGCAAAATACGACATTAGAAGTTGGTCGCCAGAACACGAAAAAATGGGAAAAGGCGTTACTTTAAACGACGACGAAATAAAAGCACTAAAAGAACTTTTATTAAAACTTTAAACTTCATATTTAGCGCAGGAAGCACCTTTTTTTATAACAATTTCGTACAAAAGTTTTTCAAGAATAACATCTTCTAGCAAATTTCCGCTAGAACGAATTTCCATATCAGAATTCGCAAGATCTGCAAGAATTGCAGTTGTTTGACCAGAACTCCAAATTTTTGCAGCTTTTGAATATTGAGTTTTTAATTTTTTGCTTCCAAATCCGTTTATTTTTAAATTAAAATCGTCATTTTGCCCTTGAACTTCTAGTTTGTGCCACAACAAAAGTTTTCTAAAACAAGAAGTAAGTCCCGCAATAATTAACACAGAAGAATTTTCTTTAGAAAGTCTTATTTTTTGCAAAATATCTATTGATTTTTCAAATCGTTTAGTTTGATTTTCCGCATTATCTGCAATACATTCAAAAAGTGTAAACGAATTTTCTTCGCGCGTATGTGTAAGAACAGAATCTACATCTTCTTGCGTTATTTTGTGTTCTTTTGGAAAAAGTATAAAAAAGCGCGAACATTCATTTTTTAGAATTTCCGTATTATTTTCTACCATTTCCAAAATATCTTCTGCAGCTTCTTGTTCAATGGAATATCCATTTTTGCGAAAAAAATTTAAAATCCACGGAACTTTTTGGTTTTCGAACATTTCCCAAAAAATCTTTTTGTTAGCCGCCGGAACTGCTTTTTCTATTTTGGAATCAATAGAAATTTCATCGCTTGTAAGAATTAATACATTCGAATCAGAATTAGAAGAAGAAATCCATTTTGTAACAGCTTCTATATCGTCTTTCTTTTTTATTGCTTCTGCATTTTTTACAGTTACACAAACCGCGCTTGCAAAAAGAGATTCATTTTCCAAAACGTTAATAAAATCAGTAGCCGAAGTTTCGGACGCATAATAATGATATTCTTCTATGTTACCAAATTTCTTTTTTAGCGAAGAAATAATGTTATTTACAGCGTCGTTTCGCTCTCCGGCTTCTGGGCCTGTGTAAAGATAAATTGCAGCAGCCATTTTTTAGTAAGTTCGTACTATGTTAGAAAGAATTCCTACAATTCTAACTTCTGTGCAATAAATTGGTTGCATTGCAGGATTTTCTGGTTGCAATCTTACTCTAGAAGCTTCTTTGTAGTATCTTTTTAGCGTAATTGCATCATCAAGAACAGCAACTACAATTTGACCATCTAATGCAGTGTCGGCTTGTTCAATAACTGCAAGGTCGCCTTCCAAAATTCCTGCATTTATCATACTTGTTCCGCGAACACGCAAAGCAAAATAATTTTTTCCTGGGCGAATAAATGGTTCTGTAAGGTTTACATATCCATCTAAATTTTCTGCGCTAAGCAAAGGTTTTCCTGCGGCTATTGTTCCTAAAAGTGGAACTTTGCTTACAAATGGTTTTGGTTCTTTTGGTCTGCCATCTACAAGAACTCTAATAGAGCGCGAACGTTTTTGTTCCGTTGTTAAGTAGCCTTTTTTTTGCAATGCAGCAATGTGGTCTTGAACAGCACGTAAAGAAATACCAAAATGTTCGCTAATTTCTCTAACTGTTGGTGGATAAACATTTTCTTCTGTAAAATTTGCAATAAAATCTAAAACTTCTTTTTGTCTATCTGTAATTTGTCTCATACTTTCCCTCTCTTAAAGTTTATTCTTCTTCAAATTTAGAATCAAATAATGCTTCTATTTCGTTTGCACATTCAACTTCGTCTGGTCCATCTGTTCTTAATGTAAGAACTGTATTGTAACCGGCTGCCATTGTAATTACGCCCATAATTGATTTTGCGTTTACAGTTGTGTCATCACGAGAAAGAGAAACTTCGCATTGAAACTTGTTTGCAGTTTGAGCGATTATTGCCGCTGGTCTAGCATGAATTCCTGCCCGATTTTTTACTGTAAGTAATTTTTCTGTCATTTTTATATTCCTTTATATATTATTTTTTAATAAGAATCATCAGAATCTGTAAGAGCGTCTTTTACAACGCCGTTTTCTATCCACTTTAGTACGTTTTGATTAAAGTCTCGTGCAGAATTGTAACCCATATTTTTTAATCGTTCGTTCATAGAAGCGGCTTCTATAATAATTGGCATATTTCGTCCCGGACGCACAGGAATGTCTATTGCAGGAACTTTTACGCCAAGAATATCCATAAATTTTTCGTCTACACCAAGTCGGTCGTAAACTTTATTTTGGTCCCATTCTTCTAGCCGAACAACAAGTTGTATTTCCTTTTGGTCGCGAATTGCGCCAACTCCGTAAAGTTTAGAAATATTTATAATTCCAAGTCCGCGAATTTCCATGTGGTGGCTTATTAGCGTATTTGCTCCGCGTCCTAAAACTGTATTTCCGTTTACGCAACGAACTTCTACAATATCGTCTGCAACAAGTCGATGTCCGCGTTCTACAAGTTCAAGCGCAGTTTCGCTTTTTCCTACGCCAGAATGTCCTGTAATAAGAATTCCTACGCCATAAACTTCTACAAGAACGCCATGAATTGTTTTTTTTGGCGCAAAAGTATTTGTAAAAACGCGTATAAGTCTTTTTGAAAAATCAGTTGTATCTAGTGGCGTAGAAAGTATTGGGCAGCAAGATTCTTCTGCAAAGCGAATAAAATCTTCTGTTGGTTCGCGACTAGAAGAAAAAATACAACAAGGAATTTTATAGCTAAAAAATTGTTTAAGTGTGTCTGTTTTTTTTTCTTCGGAAAGTTTATGTAAATAAGAAGCTTCGCCATGTCCAAATAATTGAACACGCTGAAATGCAAAGGCGTCAAAAAATCCAGAAATAGGAAGTCCTGGACGATTTATGTCTGGAACTGTAATTGTTCTTGGTAAGCCACGTCGCCCCGCAATGCATTTTAATTCAAGTGCATCGTGTCCTGGCAAATCTAAATCGAGCAAATCAAGAACTGTAAACTTTTTTTCCGCCATATAAGTATACTATACTAATTAGTAATTTTTTATGCAACCAAATTTTTAATTTT
>CAZJOU010000249.1:0-3186 GCA_964547685.1 uncultured Treponema sp.
AGAACTAATCTTTAAGTATATCTACAATATCTTCTCTTTCTTTTTGATACCTTTTGTAAGTTTTGCTATCTTCGTCATAAAATACCGTTCGTGTAAAATCTAGTTTATCTTTTTTGCTCTTATAATTAAAAAGATACCTTATATAACCTTCTTCAAATTCAAGAAATCCAGCTGCATAACTAGAATTTGAATCTATCATTAATGAACGTATATTTGCAACAAGTTCATCATCATAAGTTTTATAAGAGATTGCATAGTCGCCTACATTGTCTAAATACTTTACTTTTTTAGAAATTGAATGACATCCTTTTACTTTTCCTTCAAACATATAAGTTCCATAACTTTGAATATTTTTTGCATCTGAAAAAAACAGTAATTCTGGCAATGTTCTATTATCTGGCATAACTACATTTTTTTTAATTAATGTAGTTTTAAAAGGTTCAGCAAATAGTAAACACGCACTTAAAAAACTAATTACAAAAAACGTTAATCTTCTTTTCATAAAAATCTCCTTGCAAACCAACTTTTAGTTTGCAAAGCAAATTATATCTATGCACTTAAAAAATTTGGTCGCTTTTTGTGCGACTTTTTTGGGACGTTGATCTTTCATCTAAAACTTTCGGGGCGTTGCGGGGCAAGGTGCGTTTACTACTTTGCCCAGCTGGGTGGGTTAGGCCGAAAACGCGCTAGCGGTTGAGGCTAAGGGCGGGGCTCCGCCCTTTTTAATTTATTCTTTTCCCCAATTTCCTAAGGTTTCGTCGGTTTTTTCGTACAAAGTTTTTTCAATTTCTTCTATATTATAATTTCGTTTTTGAATAAAATCTTTTACTATTTTGTCAAAATTGCTGTCTTCTAAAAAACTGTAGCCTGCGCTTGCCAAAAGTTTTTCGGTTTGCGAAGCGGTAAGTCCCATTCCAATTGCTAAAAGCAAAACGTTTTTCTTTTTTGGTCTAAAATTTTGGTCGGAATTGCTACGTATCTTAGAAAAAGTTTGCTTACTAAGTCCGCCACTTCCGTTAATTTGCGTATTTTTATAAATAAAACTTGAATTTTTCATTCCTCCGTAAGTTGCCTGCGAAATAAAATAATTTAAGGTTTCGTAAAAAGAAAGATTTTCGCTTGGTTCTTTTGCATGAAACGAAATTTTACTTACATCTGCACCAGCATCTTTTAGCATTTTTATAATTTCGGTGTAATTGTCATTTTTATCTTCTAAAATTGCGTAAATAAGAATATGAAATCCGCGCTTTGTTAGTAAATTTACGTCTGCACCAGCATTTATAAGAACGCGCACAATATCTGCATTATTATTTACAACTGCAACCATAAGTGGCGTAATTCCGTGTTTATCTTGAAAATTTACATCTTCGCCTTTTTGAATAAGATATTTTACAAGTTCCACAGAATTGGAAGAAACTGCGTACATAAGTGCTGTCCAAGTTTTTCTTTTAGCATTTTTTGTTTTTTCGGAAATTGCTCTAATTCGTTTTATAATATATTCATCTTCTAAATATGTTTTATTTTCTTTTATTTCTATATCATTAAGCATTATAAGCAATGGAAAATGCGAACTTTTTGTGTAAAAGTTTAAAATTTTTATATTATCAGAAACACAAAGTGAATAAATTGCTCCAAGTTCTTCCATTTTTTGACGAACTTCTTTTGCTAACGCCGGATTCCATCGCCAATCTGTAGATTTTGGTTTTTTATATCCAATTGAATTAAGTTTTTTGCAAAGAACATTGTAATCGTTTGTCATAAAATATTTATAACTTTTGTTTAGACTTTCTATATAAACATCAACTGATTCATAAACAATTAGCGAATTTTGTGCTTTTTGTTCCTGTTGATTTTCTTGTTCTTGCATGCAACGCCTCTTCTATTATCTGCTATTATATAGAATATAACAGATATTTCGATTTTAAAAGTCGCATTTCAGACGACTTTTATTAGTGTGGAGTAAGAAAAGATTGAAAGAAAAAAAATCCCGTGTCTAGCACGGGAATAACAGAAAAATTATAAGTTCAAAAATCCTGCGCCACTGCTCGGATTTTTTCTTTGGTTAGTCCACAACTCGCTTTGCTCGTTGTGTTCTATCGACACGTTCAAAAATCCTGCGCCACTGCTCGGATTTTTTCACTCTTCTTCAAACAAAACTTTTTCTTTTTGAGTTTCGGCTTTTCCTTCGGCGTAGGCAACGCGACCAATTTTGTAAGCTTTTAAGTCTGGCGAATCTTCGCGGTGATATTTAGAAGCGTTTGTGTTGAACATTTCTACAATTTCGTCTGCGTCTTTTGCTTTTACGGCAAGAATAAAACCAATTCCCATATTGAATGTGTTGTAAATTGAATCTAAATCTGCGCCACGGCGAATAAGTTCTGCAAAAATTGGCGGAATGTCCCAACTAGAACGTTTAATTACGGAAATTAATTGTTTTTTGCCTTCTTTTGCTTTTGGATACATTCGCGGAATATTTTCGTAAAATCCGCCACCAGTAATGTGAACCATTCCGTGAACAGATTTTTTATATTTTGCAAGCACTTCCATAACTGGTTTTACATAAATGCGAGTTGGAGTAAGCAAAACTTCGCCAATAGTTTTTCCAGTTTCTTTTCCGTTCATTAAAAATGGTTCGTTAGGATTTGGAACAAGTTTTCTAACCAAACTAAATCCGTTGGAATGAACGCCTGTAGAAGAAAGTCCAACCAAAACATCGCCTTCTGCAATATTTTCGCCAGTAATCATATCTTTCTTTTCGCCAACGCCAACGCCAAATCCAGCTAAATCGTACTTTCCAATATCGTAAAAACCAGGCATTTCTGCTGTTTCGCCGCCAAGCAAAGCGCAACCAGTTTGTAAACATCCGTCAGAAACGCCTTTTACAAGGTCTGCGGCAATGTTTGCGTCAAGTTTTCCGCAAGCAATATAGTCTAGGAAGAACAAAGTTTGAACGCCAGAACAAAGAATATCGTTTACGCTCATTGCAACGCAGTCAATTCCAACTGTGTCGTATTTTTTCATCTGGAAAGCGATGTCTAGTTTTGTTCCAACTCCGTCTGTTCCGCTAACCATTACTGGATTTTTAAAGCCTTTTGGAACTTCGAACATTCCGTTAAAACTTCCAAGTCCAGTTAAAAGTCCCGGAATTGCAGTTCGTTTTGCACTTTCCTTGTACTTATCTACAGC
>CAZJOU010000250.1:0-3174 GCA_964547685.1 uncultured Treponema sp.
GGTTTAGGAAACAACACAGATACTTTGTATGCACTTGTACGCGAATATACAAATTATTATATGCCTCAAACTGATTTTAAACTTTATAGCCGAGGCGCGCTTGTTCCAATAACAATTTCTAGCGCAAAACTTGGTAACGCTGTTGGTTGGTCAACAAATACTTTTGAAAATGTAAAACCTACCGATACAACAAGTACTTATTCTGGAACTTTGTATGCACCAAAATCTACTTCGGAAAAACAATTTTTTGGTCCTACGCATTTTGCCGCTCTTGTTCCAAAAAAACTTGTTATTGTAGATGACGGCTTTGTGTATACGGGCACAGAGGATTCACCTGGCACATTTAAGAATACAGATAGTCTTGTAGAATACGACATTGAAAGTAGCGCATTTGCTCGAGGAAATTCAATTTCTGCAACAGTGCCAACTGTAAGCGGATTTACTGTTGAATAACTTGTAAAACACGGAAGGAGTTTTGCGATGTTTAAATTGCGAACAAAAGTTTCAATTTGTATTCCCGCTTTTTGCAATGCGCACTTATTGTCTTTGTGTTTAGAAAGCATTTTTATGCAAAACGACACAGAAATAGAAGTTATCGTTGTAGATGACGGTTCTGTAAATTGTGCATCTAAGCAAATTGTAAGCGAATTTAAAAAATCGCACAAAAAACAAAAGATAAGCGTAAAATTTTTTCAACACGAAAAAAACAAAGGAACGTTAGAAGCGCGTAGAACTGCGCTTTATGAATCAACTGGCGATTTTATTATGTTTGTTGATAGCGACGATACATTGCCACTTGGTTCAGTTAAAGCGCTTTTTTCTGTGGCAACGCAAAGTGGCGCAGATATTGTGCAAGGAAAAGCAACTGTAGTTTCTAAAAACGTTTATTTTGCAAACGAAAAAAAAGCGAACAACATTTTTGTTGGCGAACTTTTAGAACGCGACATTTTTGACGGATTTTTGCTACGCGCTAATCATTCTGGATTTTTGTGGGGCAAAATGTTTACGCGAAAACTTTGCCTTAAAGCATTTGAAAATATTCCATTTACATATTGCATTTTTGGCGAAGATTTTTTAACGTACTTTTTTTTGTCGCTTTTTGCAAAAAAATATGTTGGAATAGAAAATATAGTTTACAACTACAACGCAGAAAGCGGAATTTCTTCTACTAAAAAAATTGATTCTCTAGAAGAATGGCAAAAGGTTTGCTCAACAGCAAGCGTTTTTACAATTCTTTTTAGTTGGATAGAAGAACATAAAAATTGCAATGCGGAAAAGTTCAACATAGAAAGTTCGGGCAAAATTACAGAAATTACAGAAGAAGAAATAGACAAAGTTCGCGAAGTTAGCAAATGGTACGCAAAAAATAATCTTTTGCAACTAAAAAATTCGGTTTTGCCAGAATTGCAAAAAGAAGCATACATTATGCTTTGCGATTTTTGGGGTCAAAATATGATAAAAAAAGTAGAAGAAAGTTTATTAAAAAAGGAGTTTGCATGAAAAAAGCAATAATTGCTTTGTTGGTGGCACTTTTTGTGTCGCTAGGAGCGGTGGCGCAAAGTGCGCAAAAAGTTTCTGAAATTTTAGAAACAAACGAAATTTCAAAAGGTCAAGCATCTTATTTTACTTGTGTTTACAAAGATATTTCAGACGAAAGCGTTTCAGACGAAGAAGCGTTTTCTGTGCTAAAAGAAAAAAATCTTTTTAAGTCTACAGAAAATGCAAACGATAAAATTTCACTTTCTAAAGCGTGTTTTTTAATTGCAAGAACTGCAGAAATGAAAGGCGGAATTTTTTATTCTATAACACATTCTGCTCGTTACGCTTTTCGAGAATTTAAAGCAGTTGGAATTGTTCCACAGAACGCTGACCCAATGCAAAGCGTTTCTGGTAGCGAATTTATTGCACTTTTGAACGGATTTGAAAAAAAAGGAAAGACAAAATGAAAAAACACAAATTTTTGCTAATTGCTTTATGTTTGCTTGCCATTCCAACATTTGCGTTAGATTTTGGCGGATATTTAACAAACAAATCTGCATTAGAAACCTATGGTGATGACAACGAATTTAAGTTGGATCAACAAAATTCTGTTTCGCTTTGGTTAAGACAAAATTTTAATAAAACTGGCGAAAATTATTTTGCAGTTCAAGGTTCTTATAATTTTGAAGCAGATTTAGAAGAAGATGATTACATAAATGCGCTAGATTTAGAACTTTTTAAAGTTTCTTCTTCAATCAATTCTAAAAATTCTAAGTTGACTTTTGATATAGGAAGATTTTATTTTTCGGATTTAAGCGGAATTATTTTTAGTCAAAATGCAGACGGCGTAAAAATTGCGTTTGAAAATTCTTGGATACAAACTTCGATTTATGCTTCTTACACAGGACTTTTAAATGCAATCACAACGGAAATAATAACAACTCCTGCTTCTAGTTTTTTAATGAACAAAGAAATGCTTCCGCTAGAAAATTCTTCTATAGCGTTTAACGAAGACGATTCAAAAATTTATGATTTAGCACAAAAATATATATTTGGTGCATTTAATTTTGCTTTGCCAAACTTATTTTTAAATCAAAGCATTTATTTAGAATTTCTGGAATCTTATAGGCTAGAAAGCGATGAAAAAGATTTTAACCGAATGTATGCAACTCTTTATTTGGACGGACCAATTTATTCTTCGCTTTTTTATAATGCGTCTACAACTTTTGGAATTTCAACTTACGATGGCGAAACTGATGTTTCAAATCTTTCTAGTGCAAGCGTAAAATATTATTTAAAAAATGCGTCTTTTGGGGCAAGTGTAATTTACGCTTCTGGAAATCAAGGTTCACTTTCTACATTTTCTGGTTTTACAAAAATTACATCAACTTATTCTTTGCAAAATTTCCTTTATTCAGGAATTATAAAAGCGGGAATGAATGCAAACTTTAAACCAATTTCCGTTTTGCTTTTGTCTTGTGATTGTGATGCAATTTTTAATGCAGCTGCAGGAAACGATTTTGATGAAATTGAATATTATGCTTTCCAATATTCTTTTGGCGCATTGTGGCAAGTAAAAAGCGATTTTAAACTTGGATTTACAGGATGTCAGTTTTTTGATAAAGAAAACTCTGACTTAGCAAATAAAACATATTTTTGCGTAAATGCTTCGCTTGCATTTTAATGCTTAAGGAG
>CAZJOU010000251.1:0-3173 GCA_964547685.1 uncultured Treponema sp.
CGGCCGGCCGCTAGGCGAGCGAAGCGAGAGCCACGAAAAGCCTGACGGCAAACGAAGTTTGCCGAAAGCCCCAAAAATTTAATATCTTTTTGAAACCTTTTTATTTTTAAATTGTCTTATAAATAGAACTTTTCTAGGAAAAATTATGCAAAAAGAATATAAGACAACTCTTTCTGACGACGGACTTTCTTTAATAAAAGAAGACAAAATACTTTTTGGTCAATGCGGTCCGAATAAAAAAATTCATCTTACAGAAGTAATGGAATATTGTGCCGATTTGGTTACAGATTTGTACACGAATCGTGGGCAAAATCGCGATTTTATGACGGAACACGGCTACGCGCAAATGGTTTCGCGTTCTAGTTTTCATATAAATAAACTTCCGAAAGAAAATGACGAAGTTCGCATTTTAGTTCGCGAAGAAAAGCCAGAAGGAATTCAACTTATGCGCTATTATTCGTTTACAGATTTGGTGACTGGCGAACTTCTAATAGAAGGAAAAAGTTTGTGGGTTGTTGTAAATCCAAGTTCGCGCGCAATTATTGTTCCCGAAAAGTTTGAATTTCTTGCAAAATCCGAAACAAAAACTGAATGTGTTTGTAAACCTAGCAGAATAAAAATTCCGGAAAATGTAAAAAAGCTTGCTGAACAAAAAATTCTTTATTCAATGATTGACGGAAATGGTCATTTAACGAATGCAAAGTACATTAATTTTGCGTTAGATTTTTTGCCAGAAAAATATCAGACGAAAGAAATTTCTGATTTTAAGTTGAATTTTTGCAAGGAAATTCGCAAAGAAGATATAATGATTGTAAATGCTTTTTTTGACGACGATTCGCGAAAAATTTTAGTTGAAGGAAAAATTGCTTCTAGTGGCGAACGTTCGTTTGAATGTGAAATTGTGTATAAATAGCGGGGATAAAAATGAAAAAATCTGTTTTAAGTTATCTTTCTATAATTTCGTTGTTTGGCGTATGTGGCGTTTCGCTTTTAAGTTGTTCAAAAAAATCGAGTGCGTCTGGCGTTAAGTCTTCGCTTGTAGAAAAGCCGACTTCTTCTGCTGTAATTGGGCTTCCTAATCCAATAAAAGAAGTTTCTAACGAAGAAATTTTGAATAAGTTTGGCTACACTTTTGTTATTCCGCAAGGTGCAGAAAATGTGCGTTATTCAACAATTTCTAATTCGCTTGCACAAGTTAATTTTACTTGGAAAGGCGCAAATTGCAATGTTCGCTTTGAACCAACAGAAGAAAAATCTGTAAAAGATATTTCTGGTTTTTATTATGATTGGAAAAATTCTGCAAATGTAAAAGTTGGCGAAATTAGCGCAAAAGCGAAGTGGATAGAAGATGGCGAAGGCAATGTTGTTGGAATTTGCATTTGGTACGATAGCGCAACTAAGTCTAACCGTTCGGTAAGTATGAAAAGCAACGCAAATAAAGAAAATCTTACCGAACTTGCAAACGCGGTTTTTAATTAGTTTTTAATAATTCGCCTTTACGTATTCCGCTGCACTAACTGCGGCAATTGCACCGTCGCTTGTTGCGGTTACAATTTGGCGAAGCGGTTTTGAACGAACGTCGCCGGCTGCGTAAAGTCCCGGAATTGCGGTTGCCATTTTTTCGTCTGTAATTAAATATCCGCCAGAATCTTTTTGCAAAGTTTCCAATAGCGAAGTGCGTGGCTTCATTCCAACGCAAATAAAAATCGCGTCTGTTTTAAGTTCGCTTGTCTGTTTTGTTTTTACGTTTTCTAGTAGAACGGCGGAAACTTTATTTTCGCCAATAATTTCTTTTGCAACAGAATCAAAATAAACTGTGATTTTTGGATTTTGCAAAATTCTGTCGCTAAGCGTTTTTGCCGCGCGGAACTCGTTTCTGCGGTGAACAATGTTTACGTGCGACGCAATATTTGCTAAATACAACGCTTCTGAACAAGCGCTGTCGCCACCGCCAATAACGGTAACTTCTTTGTTCTTAAAAAACGGACCGTCGCAAACTGCGCAATAAGAAACTCCGCTACCAGAAAGTTTTTGTTCGCCTGGAACGCCAAGTTTAGAATGTTCCGCTCCAGTTGCGTAAATTAATGCAGTGGCTTCGTATTCGCCAGAATCTGTTTTTATAGTGAACAATTTTCCTTTTTTATCGATAGATTCAACATTTGCTTGAACAATTTGCGCGCCAAAATGCGTGGCTTGCTCCGTCATTTTTTCTATTAATTCGCTACCATTTGCGGCAGGAAAAAAGCCAGGATAATTTTCCAAATTGTCAATTTCTAAAGCCTGACCGCCGCCACCAATATCGTCTAAAACAACGGTTTTCATTCCAGAACGGCTAGCGTAAAGCCCAGCAGAAAGTCCAGCCGCTCCCGCACCAACTATTGCAATGTCAACTTTTTCAATTTTTTGTTCTGTATTTTCGCTCATATTTTAAGTATAAGAAAAATTATGGGGTAGGGCAATTACAAACTTTCTTTATACAATTCTTTCGCAGTTAAAAGTGCATATTCATCAGATTCAAAATCAAAACCCGAAGACGAAATAAAGCCAATTTTTTCTGCGGAAATTCCACTTGCTTCTTTGACTTGTTTTTCTTCTTCTTTGCATTGTGCAAGCGACATTGGCTTTTCAAGAAACTTTACTTCGTAAAAATCGTAACCAGTTTTTGTTTGCAATACGCAATCGAATTGTCCGCTTTTGCCAGATTTTTTGTCATCGTACCAATAAGAACCAAAATCTTCTATATCATTTAATTTTCCACTACGAGCAAGACGCATAAAATACTGGTTTGCAATTTTTTCAAAACGCAAACTTACAAAAGTATTTAGCGACGGTGAAATTTTATTCTTTAAAAACTGTTCTTCGCCAAATTTTATAATCAAATTTTCATTTCCAAAAATGTAAGCAAAATAAAAACGCATTAAGTTGTCGTTAATTTCGTAAAATTGCTTTTTTTTGTCGCCCTTTTTGTTTATTGGAAAAACTTTTAAAATTGTTTCCATGCTTAAAAGATTTTTAAGTTGCTTGTCTAAAAGGCTTGTGTCCGAAGCAGAAATGTAACTTGCAATTTCGTTAAAACGTTTTTTGCCGTTTCCAAGCGATTCCAGAATGCGAATATCAAACGATTTTTGAATTTCCCTAAGCATAACATTTTCTATGTAAGTGCGAAGAATGCT
>CAZJOU010000252.1:0-3156 GCA_964547685.1 uncultured Treponema sp.
AGAACGAAAAGAGGAGAAAAATGAAAAAAATTATTATAACAGCAATGTTGTTTGTTTTTGGAATTGAACTTTTAATTGCAAATACAGTTTCATTTCAAGAAGAAAATTTTCGCGGAACAATTTCCTACAACGAAAAAGGAAAACCTGGCGAAGCAGTTTGGGCTCATCTTAGTATGAGAATTAACAAAAAAAAGAAAAATCAGGCTGAACCAGTTGCCGCTTTAGTTCTTGTAAAAGAAGACAAAAAAGTTGATTCTTCTAAATTTTATCACTTAAATTCTACAGGAAAAAGACAAAATGCGCCAGAAATGCTAACTGGACTTCCACTTTCTATTTGGCTAGATCCAAATGGTTCTTATTCGCTAAAAGTAATTTTTTCCACAGGAACAGAAACTCCAGATAAAGAAGTAATTCTTCCTTTTACTTTGGAAAATGTTGAATGGAACAAAGAAATTATTGAACTTAACGAAAAAAACTCTGGAATTCGCCAAAATATGGGTTCAGAGCGACTTGCGCAAATAGACAAACTTAACAATATTTTAGGAACTGTAATGGAAAACGACATTTACAGTTTAAAACCATTTATTCAACCAGTAAAATCAAATAGATACACAGCGCACTTTGGCGACCAACGTATTTATAAGTACACAAACGGAAAATCTTCTACTTCGCCACATTACGGCAACGACTATGGAGTTCCAGAAGGAACAGAAGTAGACGCTTGCGCAGAAGGTCGCGTAGTTATGGCAGAAAATAGAATTTCTACTGGTTGGTCAGTTGTTATTGAACATTTGCCAGGACTTTATAGTCTTTACTATCACATGAGCAGTTTAAATGTTAAAGAAAATGATTATGTAAAAGCAGGTGAAAAAATTGGACTTTCTGGTTCTACAGGATTAGCAACTGGACCACATTTGCATTGGGAAGTTAGACTTAATATGGCAGCAGTAAAACCAGAATTTTTTATGCAAGATTTTACTCAACTTGAACAGTAAGATTTCCATTTTTTGCAAAAACACCGTAAGTTTTTCCAGTTTCGCACTCCGAAAGATTTACGGTATTTTTATTTAACGCAAACTTAAAAAATCTGTACAAACATTTTTGCTGCATATCGTCTGTTCCCAAAAGGCAGCGTCGTTTTTTTATATAATAGCGTTCTAAATAAGAACTTGAACTTCGTTCAAAACTTTTCCAAATATTTTTGCTTTCAGAAGAAACAGTTGAGGTTCCATAAATTTTTTCTGGAAAGAAATACGTTTTCTTTAAAAAAGTTGCGCTTCTAAAATCAACAGAAAGATAAGGTTTTGGCCAAGAACGTTCAATTTCTGCAATTTCAAAACCATTTCTGTCTAAAACATAAATTTTTGCGCTTACAGTTTCGCCTTCTGGATTTTCACTTGAACCAAAAAAAATAATTCTTAAAATCTGTCCGTCATCTTCTGGAACTTTTTGAACAAAAGAATAACATTGAATATATGCTGCAAGTTCTATTAAAAGAGCCACAAACGCTAAAGAAAAGAGAAATATTAAAAACTTTACTTTGCTGATTTTTTTTGCAGCCATAAACTATTTTCCAATAATAACCAAAAATTGTTTTTCGTCAATTACAGGAATTCCAAATTTTGCAGCTTTTTGATTTTTAGAAGAACCAGAAGTTGTGTCATTAGTAACAAGATACGACAAATCTTTTGTAACGCTAGATTTACAAGTTCCGCCGTTTGCTTTTACAAGTGCTTCTGCTTCGGCTCTTTTCATTGTAGAAAGTTCACCTGTAAAGCAAAAAGATTTTCCGCTAAGAATGCCACCTTCGGCACTTATTATTTTTATTACGTTCTTAGAAAGATATAACATTTCTTCTTTATTTTCGTTAAGTCCTTCTACTGCAATTTTTGCCATAGTTTCTGCAAAACCGTAAACTTTAGCACATTCTTCGGCCGTCATAGAAAGAAGTTTTTCTAGCGTATTAAAACCAGCAGAAACAAGTTTTTCTACAGTTGTTTCGCCAATTCCTTCTATATCAAAACCTGCCACAAAAACAGAAAGAGACATTTCTTTATGATTTTGAATTGAAGCAACAACTTTTTCTGCGCCCAAAGATTTTTTTTCGCTTGCAATGCTTTCTTCGTTTAAGAAAAATGGTGTTAAATCTTCTACGGTAAGTGAATACAAATCTGTAATTGATTTTACTTTTTCGCTTTTAAAAAGTTCTGTTAAAAGCGTTTCGCCAAGGTCGCGAATATCTACAACTGTGTTCCATTTTAAAAGTTGATGTAAAACTCGCTTTTCGCACGCTTTGTTAGGACAAAAAAGTCGGCTTCCTTCGTCTACAAGTTTTGTTCCGCAACATTCGCAATATTCAGGTTCTACTACAGGCGTTTCGTCATTTTCGTTTTCGTGAATTGCGCTTTCTATTTTAGGAATAATTTCGCCACGCTTAACAACAACAACTTTGCAGCCAATTTTTACTCCAAGAGCACGCATTGTATCTGGATTTGCAAGACTTGCTCGCTGAACAACAGTTCCGTTTAATTGAACTTCGTCAAAAACTGCAACTGGCGTGTAAGTTCCGCCGTTTATGCTCCATTCTACATTTCGCAATGTAGAAACTGCTTCTTCCAAACTAAACTTAAACGCAATTTGTCTATCTGGGCGCGCACGACTTGCATCTAAAAGATTTATTTGCCTTTCTTTTATTACAAGTCCGTCTATATCGTATTCAAGTTTTGGTCTAAGTTCCATAACTTTTGCTCTGTAGTCAATAACTTCTTGTGGACTTTTTGCAATGAACAAAGGGCAAACGTTAAATCCAACTGTTTTTAGCCAATTAACTTTTTCTTCTTCGTCAGAAAATGGATTTTTTCCAGAAGTAGAAAGCGCATCGTAAGTTATAAGTTTTAAGTATTCGCTACCCTCGCCATCTTTGCGCTTCATAAGTCCGTTTGCGGCGTTACGACAATTTGCTTTATCTGCAAATTTTGCTGCGTGAATTTCGTGCGTCATAATAACTTCGCCACGAATTCCACCTGTGTAATTAATTGTGTTTCCGTTTTTATCAAGAAGAACAGAAAGAACGCCGTTCATTTTTTTTGCGTTTTTTGTAATTTCGTCGCCAATAGAACCGTCGCCACGAGTTACTGCGTGAAGCAAAATTCCATT
>CAZJOU010000253.1:0-3154 GCA_964547685.1 uncultured Treponema sp.
CCACCAACTTATACCAAACAGAATTAACTCCGCTTGACATAGTGCCTTCGTCGCTTGCAGTTCCAGAAAGTTTACATTCAGTGCCATCAACAAGTGAATCAGTATTCGTAATTGTAACTTTTGGTGCAGTATTGTCTACATAATAAGTTAAAGTTGCAGTTCCAACGCGGCCTTTTTTGTCTACAACTGAATATGTATTAGTTTTCGCAGAACTACTTTCTTCAACATCTGGAACAGTAAATTCATCTTCCCAATTATATTTTTGATCAGAATCTTTAGGTTGTGTGCCAGAAATCATTGTATTTGAAGAAGAATCTGTATATTTACGATAAATTGTAAGTCCGCCAAGTCCAGAAACAGAACCGCTTACAGCAATAGGTCCGCTCTTTTTTCCAAAATAACTTCCATTTGAACCAGGATTTACAGTTATTACTGGTACGCCAGAATCTACCATAAAATAAAAGACGTAAGAATCATTTGTAAGTCCACTTTCTGTATCTGTTGCAATAATTTCTGCGTAATAAACGCCTAAATCAGTAGGAACTGTATAACTTAAAGGATACGGATTAGAAGTAATTTCTGAATCTTCGTATGTTTTTGTAGCGTAAACGTCTGATTCTTTTGTATAACTTCCGCTATCTTCTTTAGTTTTGTAAATATTTACAACAATATTTGCTATTCCGTCGTCATCTGTAACAGTTGCACTAATTGGCGCGCCAGCAACAAAAACGTTTTTAGTTCCTTTTGATGGATAATTTGTTGTGTAATCCAAATTGACACCATCAACAGTTTCTTCTAATGCTTCATTGGTGTTATTAAATTTTATTTGTGGCTTATCCGTGTCTTGATCAAGATAAATCTTTTGCGTTTCAATAGATTCGTTTCCTGCGTAATCGTAAGCCGTTATTTGGATTGTAAGACTTTGTTTATCATAATCTGCAAGTTTCTTTCTTGAATCAATAGGCAACGTAAAATTGGAATCAAAAGTTGTAAATTTATAGTCTGTTTCTTCATTATTTTCATCTAAATATTCTGTTTCATTTTCATCTTTATCTAAAATTTTTAAAACAATTCCGTTATCGCTAGAAAGTTTATAAAATTCATCGCTTACGCTAACTTTTACGTTAAACGTTCCATTCACCGTGTAAATGTTTTCGCCTGTACTTTTATCTTTATTTACATCTGCGTAAGGCAAAACCGATGCAATTTCGATTTCAGGTCCGTCTACATCGTAACCTACAGAAATTTGCTTTTCTGTTGCTAACGAACCTTTTCGTTGTGCCATTATGCTAACTGTATAATTTGCGCTTATAACGTTTCCGCTATCATCTTTTGTTGTTGCAAAATATTCGTTTGGAATTGTTATTTCCCATTCTTCATTTGCTGGCGAAGAACTTTTTGTTACATAAGTCAATCCGCCAGTCGTTGACGAACTTCCGCCAGTAGTTGAGCCTGTAGAAACCACATTATTATTAGAATCTTTTACAGTAACTGTTATTGTTGCAGTATCTTCGGCGGTAACAGTTCCGCTTATTTTCATACTTTTGCCATTTGCAACGTACCAACTTGACTTATACGTTTTGTCGTCAATTTTTGTAATATTTAATGTAGGCGCGGCTCCGCTAGACTGAAAATAAAATCCATAATCATTGCTATTTATAAAACCATTTCCGTTTTCGTCTATTCCTTCTGCGCTTAAAATGTATGCAGTTCCTGTTTTTATAGGAAAATAAGTACTTGTAGACATTTTTACTGCAACAGAATAGTTATACGAACCAACCGTTTTTAGTTCTTCTCTAACGCTTTTAAAATAACTAGTTGCAGCTTCTTTTTGGTCATCTGCAAATTCAGAAACATCAATTTCGTCTGTATAAACTGGACTTCCGTATTCATCGTAAACATAACTTCCGTCTGAATCTGTTTTTTGAGTGTAAGGTTTTAAAATCCAAACTTTATTTTCAGAATCCAAAGAATAAGTTCCATCTGAATTTTTTATGAATGGCGTTAAATATAATCCCAAAGATTCTTTTACAAGCGGAGACTTATCTAACCCAGAAGCAAAATTAAAAGACGCTGAACTTCCACTTAAAATTCCATAAGAATAATTTTCGTCAGAAATGTTTGCAAGTTCTGTATATTTTTCATTTTCGGTTGTTGCAGAAAGTTTAGAAATTCCTTCCAAAGAATATGTTGGATTGTTCATTGGATTTAAACTGAATGCGCCCGCGTCTGTTTTAGAAGAATTCAACAAATCTTTTACTTTTTGAATAATTGTACTTGTATCTTCTGATTCTGCCGCCCTTGTTTCCGAAGTGTCCTGCCAAGAACCATTTAACATATGATATATTTCTGTAATTTTGTAATTTTTTAAAAGAGATGAATAAATATCATTGTAAAGATAATATGCTTCGCGCGAATTTCCTGCGTCATTTTCTATTTCTGGGCAATGTCGCGCTTCGTCATAAATTGTAATTTTGCAATAAAATTGTTTTGTTTCAGCAGTTACAGTTCCATCTGCACTTTTTTGCACGTCGCCGTAAATTGCTTCGTATATTCCAGTTCCGTCGTTATATTTTGCAACAGACAAATCTATTGTTGGCGGAACATTGTTCAGTTCAACATCGCGAATTTTTTGTGTACAAGTGGCGTCGCTATAAATAGAAACAACAAGTTTGTCTACATTGCTGTCGTCGGCAACTTGCCCCGTAATGTCAAATTCTGCGCCGTAAGTGTCGTAAGATTGCGTTCCATCAGAAGAAATTTTTGTAGAAGGTCGCGTTAAAACCAAAAGTGGTGCCGTATTATCTATAGAAAAAGATTTTGAAGCGATAGAAGTTCTGCCTGCCGTATCTTTTGCAGTAACGGTAGCTTCGTAAGTTCCATCTGGAATTAGATTTTCGGAAGAAAGCGGATCTATTTTGCACGTCCAAGACTTTTTGTCGTCAGAAAGTGTTGCATTAAAAGGTCCGTAAGATTTTTTTGAAGATGTATTTTTTATTTGAACAGAAATAGAGCCAACGCCTTGCTCGTCGGAACATTCACCAGACATTGTAAATGCTTCGCGAATAATAGAGTCGGCTTCTGGCAAAGTTACGCTAACTTCTGGCGGTTCGGTATCTACAGATTCGCCCAAGCCAACTTCGCACGAAAGCAC
>CAZJOU010000254.1:0-3142 GCA_964547685.1 uncultured Treponema sp.
AAAACTTAAAAATAAATTGAACTCATAGAAGTAGCAAAAAAATAGTAATACCGACTTGAAGAAAAAGAGGTTTTGAACAAATGACGTATCAAGAAATAATAAAAGAATATGAAAGTAAACATCTTTCATTTTTTGAAGTTTTTGATTTACTAAAAGAGCGTTCAAATGAAATTGAAACAAAAATAAAAGAATTAGCGAAACAAAAACGAACAGAAAAAGTTTATGAAAATGGAACTAATTTTTTAAACGAGAGTGCGAAAATCGATGACCTTGAAAAAGTTATATTAGACGCAATCTATTTTGAAGTTTTGAAAAAAACAACAACAAATTTAAATTTATATTCTGATTTTTTTGTTATGCAAGAAAGTATTTTAAAATTAGAGCAAGCAAAAGAAAGAAAAAAAAACAATTCTGAAATTTCGATTCTTGAAAATGATGTAAAAAATAAGATAGAACAATATATTTCAGACCTTAAAGAATTCAAAGAAAAAATATAAAATATGGATTGTAATGAAAAATTTATTGATGAAATTCAAAGAAAAATTCTTTATCACAAACTTGAAATAAATAATTTCAAAACAGAAGATAAAGCATACACTATTCTCAATGAATTTAAAAAAGATATTCATAATTATTATTCTCAAAAGAATACTCAAAACACACAATCGCAGAATGAAAATCTCAATATCGAAACCGCACCTGAACTGAACGACATTATAAAAAAATTATCAGATAAAAATTTGATAACTCAGGGAAGTTTTCCAACTGATAAAAAAATATATTCTTACAAAATAAAAACATCTGTAAAAGACTTTGTAAAAGAATTGAAAAATATGAATCTTACTGATGAATCATCTAAAACTGTTATTTTTAATAGCCCAAATTTCGACTTTTGATAAATTTATAAAAAAGGCGTAACTCACTAAAATTTTGTTACCGACAAAAAAGGAGATACGCCATGACTGAAATCAGCCTAAAACAAGTTTACAGTGTTATAGAATCTTTTTTCAAGTATTTTAAAGGAAATTCTTTGGTTGAGTATTACAAAGATAAATTTTATGGAAAACGCGGATTCCGTCCTAAACTTTCGCTGGAAGATATTATGGCTCTAAATCTTTACCGTTTTTTTATGCAGATTAAAAACCTGAAAGCATTTCATCGTTTTGTGAAAAGATTTCATAAAGACCGATTTCCTGATTTTCCGAACTACGAGAATTTTCTAAAAGCCACAAACAAATCTTTTCCTATGATGGTTGTGTTCGTTTTTGCAATCTTAAATAAAAACCGTGAAAAATGCTCTGCCTGCAAAGTTCATTTTGTTGACTCAACTCCTATTGAAGTGTGCAAAAACAACAAGATTTCGCGGAACAAAGTCGCAAAAGGCTACGCTTCACGCGGAAAATCAACAAAAGGCTGGTTCTTCGGCTTTAAATTGCACGGCGTTTGCACGGAAAATATGACAGTTGAAAACCTGATTTTCACAACAGGCTCCGTTCACGATTCAAAAATGGCGGAAAAACTTACAAAAGACATTCTTGGAAAAGCATTTGCGGACGCAGGTTATCAACTTAAAACAGAAGTCCTTGAAAACATGGCAGAAAACGGTGTGTTCATGCACAATGCCACAAGAAAAAACATGAAACGCTTAATTTCGAAAGAACAGTTTGAAAAAATCGAAAAACGAAACATCATAGAAACTGTCTGGAGCGTCATGAAAGACTCTTTCGAACTTGTATACACAAGAGCAAGAAGCCTTACGGGAATGTTCCGCCATTTCTTTTACAGTATTGCCGCCTTTTTGATTTCTCACTCGTCTTTTACTCAAAAACTGCTTATTTCTGGATAAAAGTCGAATTTTGGGCTAAATCAACTTAGACAGTGGAAAAATTCAAAAGAAAGAATACCTCTAATTTTGCAAGGTGCACGTCAGACTGGAAAAACGTACATTGTAAATTATTTTGCTAGCACTGATTATGAAAATTCTGTTTACTGCAATTTTGAAAAAGAAAAATCACTTCATTCAATATTTACAAATCTGTCGCCAAAAAATATTGTCATGGAACTTGCTTCACTCAAACGTTGCAACATAATTCCAGAAAAAACGCTGATAATCTTTGATGAAGTTCAAGCGTGTCCAGAGGCTTTGACTTCTCTTAAATATTTTTGCGAAGAAGCAAATGAATATCATATAATCGCTCTTGGCTCTCTTTTGGGAGTTTCCGTTAATCGCGGAGACAATTCTTTTCCTGTAGGCAAAGTTCAATTTATGAATATGTATCCAATGGATTTTGAAGAGTTTTTGACGGCTTACGGAGAAAACTTTTTAATTGAAAAAATCCGTTCTTGCTATGAATCTTTTTCGCCACTTGAAGATGCTTTCCACGAAAAAGCCCTAAATCTTTACAAAGAATATCTTTTTACAGGTGGAATGCCACGTGTTGTTGAAGATTTTATAAAAAATCACAGTGCGCCTTTAGTTTCGGTTTTAAAAAGCGACATTCTTGAATCATACAACAACGACATGGGAAAATATAACAAACAGTCTGAAATTCCAAAAACGCGTCTTGTGTACAGAAATATCAGTACTCAACTTGCAAAAGAGAATAAGAAATTTCAGTACAAATATATAAAATCAGGCGGAAGAGCAAGTGAATTTGAAAATGCAATAGAATGGGTTTGTCTTGCAGGAATTGCCGAGCGAGTTTTTAGGCTGAAACATATAAAACTTCCGCTAGAAGCAAACAAATCAGAATCAGATTTTAAGTTTTATGTAAGCGATACCGGCTTGGCTTGTGAAATGCAAGACATTTTGTTTAATGACATTATGTTCGACAATCCGCTACTTTCGGACTTTAAAGGCGGACTTACAGAAAATTATGTAGCAAACCAACTTAATTCAAACGGATTTAAGTTATATTACTGGACAAGCGGAAACCAAGCAGAAGTTGATTTTGTTACACGAATTGGAAACGACATAATTCCTATTGAAGTAAAGTCCTCTGCAAATACGCGCTCAAAAAGTCTTGAAATTTATGCAAAGACTTTTTCGCCTACATATTCAATACGGATTTCTGCAAAAAATTTCGGATTTGAAAACAATATAAAATCAGTACCTTTGTACGCGGTGTTCTGTATTAAAAAC
>CAZJOU010000255.1:0-3137 GCA_964547685.1 uncultured Treponema sp.
ATACCACATTAGACGATATCATGGACATCTCCACGCACCTGCACCAATATGAAATGTCGACCATCTGCGACACCTCTGCAAGCTTTTTCAAGGAATATCTGCTGCACCACATGAATGCCAAGTTTGATGCAAGATGGATCAATGCTCTGGCCTGTCGTAACATGGGTGAACGGCTACTTGCAAATCTTGGAGCAACTGCTACAGACTATGGTGTCATTTCCGCTCGGGG
This sequence comes from uncultured Treponema sp., assembly GCA_964547685.1. GTDB lineage: Bacteria > Spirochaetota > Spirochaetia > Treponematales > Treponemataceae > Treponema_D. The sequence goes on from CAZJOU010000255.1 coordinate 230, forward strand.
AAAATCGCTGTATGAACTTGTTCCTTTTGAGCAGGAATACTCGGAACAGTCAGAAACACAGACAGAGGAACAGGAAGAAGATCAAGGGATGAGTCTTCATATGTAACCAACAGAAAAAAGAGGTTTCGCATACATTTTAGCACAAACCTCCGAAAGCCTGAAAATCGTTGTGGCAAGCGGGTTTTCGACATTTCATTGTCTTTCACAAAAAGATGCCAAAAGTGCTGGACTTTAGAACTTGTTTGCGTATAATGTTGTTTGAAAAACGCAGGAAGGAGAAACATATATGGCAACAGCAAAGCTTATCAGCCCGATCACCAAGCAAAGTGTTCAGAAGATCCGTGTCGCCGCCTATTGCCGTGTATCCTCTTCTTCTGCAGATCAGCTCAACTCCTACGCAAGACAGATTGAAAGTTTTACCAAGCTTATAAAGAGCCATTCCGAGTGGGAGCTGGTGGACATTTTCGCAGATGAAGGTATCAGCGGAATGAAGGCTTCCAATCGAACCGAGTTCCAACGCATGATGAGAATGTGCGAACTACGGAAGATCGACCTTGTGCTGACGAAGTCGGTTTCCCGATTCGGTCGTAACGCACAAGAGTCATTGGAATATGCCCGAAAGCTAAAGCACATCGGCGTTGGAGTGCAGTTTGAGAGCGAGAGTATCAACACCCTTGCTCTGGCAGATGAGATGCTACTCAACACCTTCACAGCAATTGCACAAGAAGAATCCAAGGCGATCTCACAAAACCAACGGCTATCCATCGTGAAGCGAATGGAACTTGGCGAGTATGTGGACAGTAACGCACCCTATGGATACAGATTGGTAAATAAGAAACTTGAAATCTATGAACCCGAAGCCGAAATTGTGAAAATGATCTTTGAGATGTACCTCAAGGGTATGTCTACTCAAGAAATCGCCAAAGAATTGACTCTGCGGAATATTCCCACCAAAAATGGCAAGGAAAAGTGGAAATCTGCAAAAGTCTCCTATATGCTCTCCAATGAGCGATACATCGGTGATAGTCAGTATCAGAAAACCTTCCGTGACACGACCGTCCCCTTCAAGCAATCCAAAAACCGTGGTCAAGAAGATATGTTCTATGCCACGGATACACATAAAGCCATTATCGAAAGGGACACCTTTGAAAAGGTACAAGCTCTGCTGAGTAAAAGAAAGTCTCAATTCCTTAAATCCACAACACTGAATATCTACCCTTTGACGAGCCGCATTCGATGTACCGAGTGCGGCTCTTTCTATCGCCGAAAAGTGAAAAGCGGTGGCATCAAGTGGGTGTGTGCAACCCACGAGGACGATGCAAAAGCATGTGATTCCTTCTATTACAGCGAGGAACGGATATATGATGGTTTCCTCACAATGGTAAATAAGCTACGGTTCGGTCAGGAAAACATTCTCGGTCAGGTAGTGAGCAAACTTGAATCCACTTCTATCCTATACAAGCGAAACAACAAGACAGCCTCACAAATCAGTGAGAGTATTGCCGAAATCAACGGCAAAATCCTCATGCTTGACCAACTGCGCTCAAAAGGCTATCTCGCCTCAGATATACATCAGTCCCAAGTTAACGACCTTCGAAGGCAGCTTAAAAGTCTCAAGGAAGAACGGCAATCGGAATTTGAGTCCCGAATTCTTGAGATGCTCGAACAAGTGCGGAAACTTAAATCACTCATTGATGAAATCGAAGAACCACTGGAAGAATTTGATGACCACCTCTTCCATGAGATAGTAAGCGGTATCGAATTGAACAACCGAGATGAAATGACAATCACATTCATCGGTGGGCTGAAATTTACCGAACTGATATAAGGAGACTCTGCTATGAAAAAGACACGCTTCATCCCATACGGATATACAATAAGAGATGGTAGAACGGTGATCGAGCATACCGAAGCTGACATCATCCGTTACATCTTCGACGAGTATATCAAAGGTGCATCACTCAAGGAACTCGCAGAAGATTTGACCTTGCGAAAGATACCTTACACTGAGAAAAGTGATGTGTGGGACAAAGCGAGAATTGCACGGATCATAGACAATGCCAAGTATCTTGGAAATGATGAATACGATCCGATCATAGACGAGGAAACCTACGAAGGAGCAGTAAGCACCAAGGCTGCACGACAGCGGAACATCATAGATAAGGAATGCGAAGGCATTGCCCTGCTTCGAAATCGAGTCAAATGTGGTAAATGCGGTAGCCCAATGGTACGAAGGATCTGCTCTAAGAGAGTCATCAAGGAAAGCTGGACTTGTCAGAACCCCGAGTGTGGTTGTCGAATACGGATCAGCGATGGTGACCTGCTATTCAAAGTGACCCTGCTTATGAACCGCATCATTGAAAATGCTGAGCTGATGATCCCAAAGCCAAAAGTCAAGCACAAAGACTCACCTGCTGTGGAACGATTGCAGCGAGAAATCGATGTGGAACTTCAAAAAGAAATTCCGAGTGAAGAATATATTGTCAGCAAATTGCTTGAAATTTCAAATCAAATGTATAAGGAAAGCCAAGCACAAAAGATAGTGGTGGCTCAAATCGCCAAAAAACGAGCCAGTCTCATGCAACCCCAAAAGACATTTAACTGTGATTACTTCTCGGATCTTGTATCCTATATCACCATCGATGATTCGGGAAAAGTCACGCTCCACACGAGAGTGGAAACCGAAGTAACTGAAGGAGATGAATATAATGGCTGTAACGAAGATACCTAAGAAAACAGTCACCTTGATCGAGCCGAAAAAATCCTTTGTAGTAGATAAGGATAAACATAAGCAGAAAAGAGTCGCAGCGTATTGCCGAGTATCTACTGACAGCGAGGAACAGCTCACTTCATATACCAATCAGATGCGGGTATATACCGAGATGATCAACTCCAACAAGGAGTGGGA
>CAZJOU010000256.1:0-3123 GCA_964547685.1 uncultured Treponema sp.
CAATCGAAATAAAAATCACGCCTTTTTCGCTCAAAAGATTTTTTGCAAGTTCAAGGCGCTTGCTCATAAAACTAAGCCAGGTGCTGTGGCGCAGCGGATGTTCTTTTGGAATTGTCGTGCCGTCCGGGAACTCTCTTAAATATCGCTTGTCCTTGTATGTAAATCCGTCGCTTCCCGTATTATACGGCGGATCAATATAAATCACGTCTATCTTGCCTTTGTGCGTGTAGTTCAGGCACTTTAGCGCGTGGTAGTTGTCGCCTTCAATCAGAATGTGGGTGGGCTTTCCGTCGTCGTTTTTAATCGCGTTTTCTTTTATTTCTTCCAAAATGGGAATTTTGTTTTCTGATTCCGCCTCGAACGCTTCTGGCACGTCAATCCATCTTAGCCCGTATTTTATTTTTGAGTCTTTTTGAATGATTAAGTTCAGTTTTTTTACTTCTTTTTCAAGCTCGCGGATTTTTGATTGATATTGCTCTTCTGTTAAGGATTCCATTTTATGTCCATTAATATTTTTTAATAAAGGTTTGATTTTTTAGAACTTTTAATATAAAAAGTTTATCAAATAGACCTTTGATAATATATCGGTTTATCTGTCGAATATTTTAAGCGAAAAAGTCGGTTATTTTGACCGTATGAATGAATACGCAAATGATTTTTTTGATAATTTAATCTTTTACAGAACTCAAAAAGGTTTATCGCAGTTAGAACTTTCTGGCATTTGTGGATGTGGCAAAAGCACTATAAGTGGAATAGAAGCCCGCAAACATTTTCCTTCTTTTGACTTGATTCTAAAAATTGCCTACGCTTTGGAAATCCATCCGGCGGACTTGTTCTTACGCAACGCAAGCAAAACCCGCCAAGAAGTGCACGATTTTTTTGAGAATGAGTTATCACAAAAAGTTCGGGAAATGGTGGAGAAGAAGTTTCCAGCCGTTTCAAGCGAAAATGAGTAAAAATAAATTTTTTGATTTCATCTTTATCACTTTATGGGATTAACATTTGTTCGTAGAGCTCAATCCCACCACTTCGCTCCATTTTCGCTCATAAACTCAAAAATCTTCTTGTACAAATCTCGCCGCTCTTGTTCGCTTTCTTCCGAGTGAAAATCGTCCATTGCAGAAAGCAGTTTCTTTATAAGATGACGCAAATGCAAAAGTTCCTTGCATTTTATAAAGTTTCCTCTCGCGTGTTCTTTCAAGGTTTTTGAAAAGTTTGGGATTTCTGCTATTTCAAAACCGCCACACTTGTCGCAGTTTTTCAGGATAAGTTTTTTTAGGGGAAGCAAATCGTTTTCGTTCACTTTGATTTCCGGATGAGATTTTAAGTACGATTTTATTTTTTCGTCAAACTGAGCAGAAACGTCAGAAAGAATTTTTTGAGCAAGATTTCCTGATTCAACTTTTCCAAAATCGATTGCGTTTTCTTCTGTTTTGGTTTTATATTGTGGCGATACTTTTTCCTCAAACTGAATTTTTCCATTTTCATCTTTAAAAGTTTTAATTTCGTAAAGTTTTTTGCCTTTAGGAATTGATTTAGTAGGAATTTCAACATCGCTTGTGCAAGTCAGAATCAAATCTGAATCATCTTTGTAAACCAGATAAAAATGGACAAGTCCGCTTTCGCTGATGTCTTTTGCAACACTTCCGTTAAAAAGCCAGAGTTTTTCGCCTTTCGCCACAGTTTGATTTATAACTTTTTCTGAAATAAAGATTTTGTCCTCGTCGCTTGCGTACTTTTCAATGTCATCTTCATAAAAATAATAATTTAACGTAACGCCGTTTTTATGAAGAAACCAGAACATATTTTCAAGCTTCAAAAGCATCGTTCGCCACAAATCCGCTTCGCCGTTCCAGTATGAACGTAAAATGTCCTTTGCCTTTTCTTTTGGAAAACTATTTTTGAACTTTTTTGAATCTTCGTCAAAATAAAGCGTTGTAATTTTTCTTGAATAATACCAATATCTTGTTTCAAAATGTCGAGCGATTTTGTTGAATATGCGCATAATTTCCTCTTTATTTTGAAGAATATAGAAATTGGCGAAAGTTTGCTAGTGATGAAGGATTTTCGGTACAAAAATCAGTTTTTAATAATATGTGGTCATTGAGGCTCTCGAAATGACCTGAATTCAAATAAAACTTGTTAAATTCGTGGTTTCGACAGGCTCAACCACCATAATTTTTGCAAATACTGATTTCCGTGATGCCAGTAACTTACTACTTGACGGTTTTGCAGAATCATCTGATAATATATTCGTAAAATATTACGAAAGATTTTAAGGAAGAAAATATGATAAATATAAAACCTGTTTCTGACCTTCGGAACTACAACGAAGTTTTAACTGATGTCGCGGACGATTCTCCGGTGTATCTTACAAAAAACGGACGAGGTGCATATGCGGTTCTTACACTTTCCGACTATGAAAAACTCACTGCAGAAATAAAATTTCTTTCAGAGTTAAAAAAAGGCGAAGATTCGGCACAAAAATCAGGCTGGATAAAAAGCGAAGATGCACGGAAAATGTTAGGATTATAAGCAATGTACAAAGTTGAACTTTCTCCTCAAGCAGTTGATGATTTGAAAGAAATCAAATCATATATCGAAGATGAACTTCAAAATCCAATCGCAGCAAAAAACACGATTCTAAAAATCATGGAAACTTACGAATCGCTTGCAAGTTCGCCAAATTCTGGAATTCCAGTGCAAAAATATGTTTCATTTCAGACTGACTACCGATTTGCACTTGCAAACAATTACTCAATTTTTTACAGAACAGAAAGCAACATTGTAAAAGTTATAAGAATCATTTATTCCAAACGTGATTTTGTAAAAGTTTTGTTTGGAGAAAGCGGAAATTACTAGTTTGTATTTTCAAAATGATTTAGCAAACCGAACTTGTCGAACATTGCAAAAACACTTTTAGTGAGGAAAAATTTTCAATCGTTTTTTTTCTAATCGACTATTTATAATATTTAAAACGAGACACACTTTAAACTTAGGGGACAAGTTACTAAAGTTTAAATTAGATGAGGACGCATAATGAATTCCACGATAAAAAGAGATAAATACTCACTACTGTCCAAAATAAAATAGGTACTATTTAAAGTCTGTAATTCGTGGTAA
>CAZJOU010000257.1:0-3117 GCA_964547685.1 uncultured Treponema sp.
CAACTAGCAAAGGAGCAAATTAATGAGCATTTCGCGCCAGACATTAAATCATCCTGTTTTAGTTCTGATTGTATTTGCTCTTCTAGGATTTGTTGGAATTTTTACGCTAAAAAACGTTTCAATCGGACTTTTTCCAGATATAGATTCGCCATATATTATGATTTCTACAACGTACACAAACGCTGGACCAGAATCTGTAGAAAAAACAGTAACAAAAATTTTGGAAAGTTCGCTTGTTAGCGTAAGCGGACTAAAAAATATGACTTCCGTTTCTAACGAAGGTTCTTCGCGCATTTCGTTGGAATTTAATTACGGGACAGACATAGACGAAGCCGTAAATGACGTTCGCGACAAACTAGATAGAGTTTCTAGAAATCTTCCAGACAATGCAGGTTCGCCTACAATTTTTAAAATGGATTCAAATTCTATGCCAATTTTGCGAATTGCCGTAAAAGGAAATCGTTCTGCAAGCGACTTAAAGCAAATTGCAGAGGACAACATTGTAGATATTCTTGAACAAGCAGACGGCGTTGCGCAGGCAAGCGTTTACGGTGGAAAAACAAAAATTGTTCGCGTAGAATTGGAACAAAATCGACTTGCAGCGTACGGACTTACTGTAAGCGCAGTTTCTTCCGCTTTGGCAAAGCAAAACCTTGAACTTGGCGGCGGAAAAATGACAGAAGGTCAAAAAGATTACGTTGTTCGTACAACTGGCGAATTTAGTTCTGTAGAACAAATTAACAACACTGTAATTACGACAATTAACGGCTACGACGTAAAACTTAGCGACATTGGAAATGCGTTTATGGGTTACAAAGACGCTACTTCTGAAGTTTACATTAATGGCGAGCCGGGAGTTTACGTTTCTGTAACAAAACAGTCTGGTTCAAACTCTGTAACGGTTGCAAATAATGTTTACGAAAAAATGTCAGAGTTAGAAAAAACGTTGCCTTCCGACATTTCTATGACAATCTTGCAGGACGATACAGATTCTATTCGCGAAACAATCAATACTTTGGTAGAATCTGCGATAGAAGGATTGATTCTTGCAGTTTTAATTCTTTTTGTCTTTTTGCAAAATTTTAAGTCAACAATTATTATTGGAATTTCAATTCCGCTTTCTATTATTATTACGCTTTTATCAATGAGTTTTGCCGGAATTACCTTAAATATGATGACAATGACAGGTTTAATTCTTGGCGTTGGAATGATTGTAGACGCTTCTATCGTAATGATTGATAACATTTACAGTTATAGAATGCGTGGCGCAAAACCTAGAATTGCCGCCGTCCTTGGTTCACAAGAAATGATGGCTTCCGTAATTTCTGGAAATCTTACTACAATTTGTGTTTTCGTTCCTTTCCTTTTGTATATGAAAGAACTTGGAATGATGGGACAAATGTTCAAAGGAATTATTTTTACCATTGTAATTGCGCTAGTTTCTTCGCTTCTTGTTGCAATTTTCCTTGTTCCAGTTCTTGCTGGAGTTTTTTTGCCACTTACAAATAGAAACGAAAAACCAGTAAAATCAAAATTCTTTAAAGTTCTTTACGGGGCTTTTGAAAAATCAATTCAGGCAATTACAAACGTTTACACAAAAATATTAAAAGCGGCTCTTAACTATCGTGCGGTTACTTTAGTTATTGCAGTTGTTTTGCTAGTTTTGGCGGTTGCACTTATTCCAACAATGCGCGTAAATATGATGCCAAATGGAAACGACGATTCTGTAACATTGAACATAACAATGCCAATAGGAACTCCGCTAAAAGACACAAAAGTTGTTGCTCTTCAAATGGAAGACATAATTAAAAACGAAATTAAAGGTTACAAATATCTCACAACAACAGTTGGTTCTGGCGGTCGTGGGTCTGGTGGTAGCGCAACTTACAAAGCAAACATTCAAATTAGACTTCCGGAAAGTTCCGAACAAATAGATAGTGCGCAAACAATTCAAACAAAACTGCGAACGCACTTTAATGATTTTGCAGGTGCTTCGTTTAGTTTTAATGCCGGAATGCGCGGACAAATGACAGGCGACGATTTGGATATTGCAATCCGTTCTGACGACTTAAATGCTGCTTTGGACGTAGCAGACAAAGTAAAAGCGGTTATGGAACAAATTCCGGATATTGGTGAACCTTCTATTGATACAGAGCGTGGACTTCCGCAAGTAGAAGTAGAAATTGACCGCGACAGAGCGTACGCATTTGGCGTTGATGTAACAACAGTTGCGCGCGAAATAAATTATGCAATTAACGGCGTTACAAGCACAGAATATAGAAGTAACGGAAAAGAATACGACGTTGTTGTTATGTACAAACCAGAAGATAGAGCAAACGTTATAGATTTGGAATCTATGTATGTAAACGGAACAAGCGGAAAAGTTGCGGTTTCTAACTTTGCGTCACTAAAGCGCGGACTTGGTCCAGTTGCAATTAGCCGCGAAAATCAAACTAGAATTGTTCACGTAACGGCTTCTATTATTTCGGAACGAAACGCAAACCTTGTAGAAGATTCTATTCGCGAAGGAATTGCAAATAGTTTTATTATTCCAGAAGGCGTAACCGTAAGTTACGAAGGTTCTTGGGCAGATGTTTCTGAACAAATGCGAATGTACATTGCAATTATTGTGCTTGCAATTATTCTTGTATTTGGTGTAATGGCAGCAACGTACGAATCGTTTAAGGCGCCACTTATAAATCTTGCAACAATTCCGTTTATGATAATTGGTGTAGTTTTCCTTTACAAAATAATAAATCAGCCACTTTCTATAATGAGTATGGTTGGCTTAATTATGCTTGTAGGAATTGTTGTAAATAACGGAATTATTCTTGTTGACTACACAAACCTTTTGCGCGGTCGCGACATTCCGCTTATGGAAGCGTGTTTACAAGCTGGAACAAGCCGACTTCGCCCAGTTTTAATGACAACGCTTACAACAATTTTAGGAATGTTACCAATGTGTTTTGCAACAGAAGGAATGTCTGGAATGGTTCAACCAATTGGAATTGCCGTTGTTGGTGGCTTAACATCTTCTACGTTTGTAACATTGCTTGTAATTCCAGTTTTGTATTCAATTTTTATGAAAAACGAAGGAAAAAAAGCAAAATCAACAAT
>CAZJOU010000258.1:0-3117 GCA_964547685.1 uncultured Treponema sp.
TTGAAAAAGCTCTTGTAGAAAAAGACGGCTGGATTGGTTTTGCTGATAGCAAATACTAAAAATAAGTTTCCCGCAGATCTCGCAGATTAGCGCAGATTTTAATTATAAAAAAAACATCTGCGACATCTGCGGGAGATTTTTATTTTATTCAGTTATAAGATTTCGTTTTTTTAATTCTTCTGTAATCAATTCTACAATTTGTTCTGGATTATATTTTGATGTGTCAATTATTAAATCCGCAAATTTGTAATCGTTGTTGTCTATTTTATAAATGCGTTTGTAACGTTTAGTATCTTCGCTATCGCGCATTGCGGTAAAATCTTTAATTTCTTGTAAAGAACCACCTTCTCTATTTAAAATTCGTTTTGCGCGAGTTTCATCGCTTGCATAAAGATACACTTTTAAGTCTGCTTCTTTAAGCATCCAAATTGCAAGCCGACTTCCTAAAACACAAGATTCCGCTTTTGCAAGTTCTACTTGGTGATTGTCTACAAAAATATCGTAAGAATCGTCTGTTTTTGCGTTTTCTATAACTTGTGCAAGAGTTAGACCTTTTTCTGCAGCTAATTGTCGAAAAGTATAATTTATAAGAGTTACGCCAAGTTTTTTAGAAAGCAAAGTGCTTACAGTTGTATTTCCGCAACCAGATTTTCCGCTAATTGCAATGCGAAGTTCTTTATTTAGTTTCATATTTGCTCCTAATTTGTATTTTTAGTGGTTGCTTGCGCGCACTTCGTGGACGACAAGCTCAACCACCATTTATTCTACATTTTTGCTTTGTTCGCGAATATTTTCTAGTGCATCTTTTGCTTTTACAACCATTTCGCCAACTTCGCTAAACTGATTTTTGCTTCCGATTGTGTTTATTTCGCGATTTGCTTCTTGCGAAATAAAATCAAGTTTTTTTCCTGGCGTAGGATTTGTGTTAATTTCGTTACGCATTGCTTTTAAGTGACTTAAAAGTCGCACAATTTCTTCGTTAATTGTGTACTTTACTAGAAGTGCGGCAGTTTCTGTCATTATGCGATTTTCGTCTGCTTTTTCACCTAAAAGTTCGTTAAATTTTTTTACAATTGTTTCCTTAAAAAGACTTTCCATTTTTGGTTGCCATTCCTTAAAAAAAGCAGCACATTCGTCTAAAATCGAAAGTTTTTTCAATAAATCAATTTTTAAATTTTCCCCTTCCCTAGTTCTATCTTGAATAAATTTTTCTAGCGCAGAATTAAAAATTGGTTCAATTAATTCTTTGTATTTTTCAAGATTATAAGTTTTATTTACATTTAAAACTCCGGGTTGACTTATTATAAGGCTTAACGGAATTTCTTTTTGATTGTAACCGCACGCAACCGCAATTTGGGAAATAGCATTTTGAAATGCTTTTGCAGCATTAGAATCTGCAACAACTTCTGTTTCTGTTTCAAGTTCTTTTATACGAATATTTACGTCAACTTTGCCACGCACAATTTTTTCGGAAACTTTTTGACGATAATAACTTTCTAACGGATTTAAAAATGGCGGAATATTTATAGAAAGATCTAAAAATCTAGAATTTACAGATTTTATTTCTACAGAGACAACCGCATTTTCGTAAGAAACTTCTTCGTAAGCGTAACCTGTCATTGATGTCATTTTAATGTCTCCAAAATTGCTTTTCCAAGTTTCCAGTTATCGCCTGCGCCCATTGTAACAAAAAGATAACCATCTGGATATTTTGATTTTTCTAGCGGTTTTTCTAATTCGGAAAGGACAAAATCTTTTGCGTCTAAAATTTCTTCAAAATAATGAACATTTTTATGATATTTTAAAGTTTCTTCGTACAAAGTTTTTCCAGTAATTTTAAAATCCGCTGGATTTTCGCGTGCAGAAGAATAAATTTTATGCAAAATAACTTCGTCTGCGGAATCGAAACAAGACGCAAATTCTTTTAATAGCGCTTGTGTTCTAGAATAAGTATGACTCATAAAATCTACAATGATTTTTCTGCCACTGTAAAATTCCTTAAAACCTGACAAAGTTGTTTTTATTGCTGTAGGATGATGACCATAATCGTCTACTATAACAACGGAATTTCCGCTTTTTGTAGTGCAACTTCCTACAACTTCGCTACGTCGCCTACCGCCACTAAAATTTTCCAAACCGCGCTTTATGTTTTCTACATAATCTTTTGGATTTTTTCCGGCAGAACGCAAAAGTTCACAACACAAAGCGGTTGCCGCTACGGCATCGCGAACTTCGTGTTTACCTGGAACTTTTAAGAAAAGCAAACCTAATGGTTTTAGCGAAAAATTATTTTTTTCGTTTTCTACTTTTCCAAACGTTAATTTGTAGTCGTCATTTGCGTTTTCGCCATACGGAACTAATTGAATGTCTGCTCGCTTTTGCTTTGCAATTTTTGCAGTTTCAACTGCACCTTTATCATCTGCGCAATAAATTAACTGTCCGTTTTTTGGAAGTTTACAAATATAATCTACGAATGCCACCTGAATATCTGCGTAAGTAGGATAATAATCTTGATGGTCGCTTTCTACAGAAGTTAGCACAATTTTTTGAGGGCAAAACGACATAAAATGTCTTTGATATTCGCAAGTTTCCGCTACAAAATAATGTTTTTCTGAATCCAAGCAATTTGGCGAAGTGTAAGTACAAGTGTTTCCAAACGAATTAATAACGCTACCTGCTAAAACTTGCGATGGCAAATCTAGTTCTTTTAAAATTGTTCCAGCAAGTCCAGTTGTACTTGTTTTTCCGTGAACGCCACAAATACCAGCCGAATATGCTTTTTCTGAATATAATCCTAATGCTTGCGTATACAAAAGGCACGGAATTCCTTTTTTTTGTGCCGCAATCAAATCTGGATTTTTTTTAGGATTATATGCAGAAGAATAAACAACATATTGAACTTCATCTGTAATATTTTTTTCGCTAAAAGGAAGTGCTTTTAATCCAAGTTTTTCTAAAATTTCGTCTGTATAAAAACGTTCGCTAACATCACTTCCTGTAATAACGGCTCCGCGTTTATGAAAAATTTCCACAAGAGCCGCCATTCCAGTTCCCTTAATTCCAACAAAATGAAAATGTACGCCTTTTAAGTTATCTGGCAAAGATAAAGATTCCATA
>CAZJOU010000259.1:0-3117 GCA_964547685.1 uncultured Treponema sp.
CTATGGGTTTTAGTAGACAGATTGCATGTTATAGGACGTAGAATTTGCGGAATTTTGTTAATAAGTGCTAGAGGAAAGCATTGTAAAATAAGAAATTATAGAGTTATTCTAAATAATGACAACTTATGTAAAAATGTAGAAATCTTATAAAAAATTTGTTAAAGTAAGATTTATAAAATTATAATCTGAGATAAAAATGGAAAATGAGAAAATCTCTTTAATTCAATATGATGGGGAATATGTATTAACTGCAGACGGAAGCAAAGATTTTGGTGAAATTCCTATAGAAATTGCAAAAATAATTGGCAGGCAAGCTGGAAAAATAAGATTAAGGATTGGTTATCATAACGATAATGATAAAAAAGAAAATTTTGGTGAACTTCATATAGAACGAGAAGGTAGATTGAAACAAATAAAAAATGCAGGATTTGCTAATGCTAGAGACTTTGTAAATTTTATAGGAAAAAATTATACAGCCATATATTCTGGTAATGGTCGTTCTTTAAAAATATGTGTAAATTCAGACAAAGATTTTACTATGTTCGTTCAACTAGAGCCTAATCTAGATGGTGATTTTTATGATGTAAAAACTGCTATGATAACAAGAAAGTCGTATTTACAAAAAGAAACTCCGCTTTGGAAAAAGCCACAAGCGGAGTTTTGAAAAGTGAATTGTCAGCGGTGCGGACGCTGCGTTGCTAGACTAGTCTAGCCTCCCTCTGCACATTCTTCGGGCTATCACTTATAACAGTGGTTCACTGTTATTTATTAATATAACACCTTAAAAAAAAATGTCAATGTTTTATTTTGAAAAATAATCTCAAAATAAGACTACGTCAATATTTGTTCATACTCCTATAACTTGATACAAAAAAAGGTCGGCTCTGCAAAAAAAAACAGAACCGACCAAATTGGAGATTTTATGAACTAACTAAAAGTTAGATTAGAAGTTCCAATGAATACCAAGACGAACAGAAGCTGCGCCATAGTAATAGTATACAGCATCGCAAGCAGCTGTATCGCCATTTCCAGCCCATACATAATGATCAGCAGGACCATAGCTATCAAGATTTAAGCTAGATTGTCCATCGCCAAATTCATTGTACGGATCCATATCATATACAAATTGAGCATAAATGATAGGTTTTTTAGCAACTTTAAGTTGTTTAGAAAAACCAACACCAAATCCAACTGGATGATTTAAGTCAAGTCCATCAACTTCTGGAGTAAATGTACGAACTCCGACGAATGCGTCAACTCGTGTGTTTCCTGCAAAGTTTAGGCTTCCAATTAATGTATTGAACATCATTACATCGTTATTGTTATTTAAACCATAGTAAATATCAATTCCTTGAAGTGTATCTCCAAGGTCTCCCAAAGAGAATTTTGCACCAACATTATTTACACGGAAATTAGAATCATAGCCAGCAAACTTATCTTCATCCTCTGTAACATATTCCTGATTACTAACCAATGAAATAGAAGAAGTTTTTCCAATAATGTCGCTCATGTCAAAATCAATTTGTTCAGAAATAGCGAAACGTTTTCCATCTTTGCTTTCGAATGCATTGCGGTTGTAGTTTGTTCCCCAGCCGTCAGTGCAAGCTAAAGCATCATGGTAGAATTGCCAGTCGTCTGTAGTGAAAACTGTTTCAAAATATGGAACAAGATTAATAGAGAATGCATCTGTTGGTTTTACAGTTGTATCCAATGTCCAACGTTGTGTATTTGATTTTCCTAATTGATCTGTCTGAGTGAATTTTCCACCTGTTGAATGATGATCTGTTACGAACAAAAGGTTTTGTTCAGGAGCTCGATAACGATAATCTACACTAATATCTACGAAATCAGATGTGTAAGCTGCATTTACTTCTGCGGCAGTGTGTCTTGTAAAATCAAAATCACCCTTATCAGCAAATCCTGCAACAGAAGTTGCATATCCTCTATATGCTAACCATGATGTGCTATAGTTATCATCAGTAACACCTGCTTGAGATTTTGCTTCATCATAATTGTCATATAATGTAAATGCCATTTGTGCTGCTAAAGTAAAGTTGGCGCCAAATTTGTTTTTTGCGCCAAAAATAAAGTCTTGCTCAAATGGTTTGTAGAAAAGTCCATCACCAAGATAGAAACCATTATATTGAACTTCTGCAATAAAGTTTTCGTAAGCAACATTTGCAAATGTCCACAAACCATATTTAGTTCCGTGTCGATCTGCAGATTTGTTTGGAGCAAATGTAAAGTTTACAGTTGCATCGCCAATATGCGTAAGTTTTTCGCCAAGACTAAATGCAGCAAATCCACCAACATGGTCGTAACCAGCATCCCAACCGCCATCTACAGTTGTCCATAAAATTGTTTTATTTGTGTCTGGTTTTGCATAATTAAATCCAGTTACATAATTTACATAAGGAGTATTCCAACCAAATTTAAGATGACCTAAGAATGGATTTGAAGCCCAATCTGTTGTTGAATTTCCAAAATATGATGCAGGATTTGCTAAAATGCCATTAAATGCATCTTTTATACCATCTACAAAATCAACGCCATCATGACCAAAATTATTTTGTTTGTATAAATAGTGTGTTTTTGAACTTCCTTTGTCGCCGTCTTCGTTTACTTGACCAAGTGCATTCCAAGTACCATATCCCCAACCACCATGATTATTTCTGCCTTGAACTTCAGGCTGTCTCCAACGTGTTGGCTCCAATTCATTTTCTGCAAGAGCAAGTTCAATGTAGAAAGGTGCGTTTGGTAAGAAAGTTCCACCAAACTTGTTGTAAGACTTTGCAGCTAACGTAATATTGTCAAGGTAAGAATCGTCACCTTTTCCTGTTGCAAACTGTCCTTGTGTTCCTACCATTGTCCAAGTAGAATAAATAATTTTTGCTCTACTACCATCATCATCGCCGCCGCCAATTAAATCTGCAATTTCAGCTTTAGAGTTTTTTCCGCCAAAACCGTCATCAATAAACATTGGTGCGCGCAAGTCTGTTGTCCAGTTTCCGTCGCTAATAAATTTGTAAGCAACTGATTCTGTGTCAGCAGGTAATGTAACTGTCAAAGTAAAACCTTTGTCAGTTTTTGTCATAGGCAATGCTCCGTTTTGCCAGT
>CAZJOU010000260.1:0-3106 GCA_964547685.1 uncultured Treponema sp.
TTTAATTTATTTCGTTCGCATTACGATATTTGGAATATTTGTTTTTGTTTCGCGCTTAAAAAGATATTTTAGCGGATGAATGTCAAACGCATTTATTGCCCAACCACCAACTGCATTTAAATCTATAATATTTACGCTAACCGGATGTTGAATTGGCAAAATTACCGCTTCGTCTAGCAAAAGTTGCTCTGCTTGCGCTAACAATTTGTTGTGATTTTCATCTGTGTAAAGAGCGGCTTCGTCTAATAGTTTGTCAAAGTTTTCGTTATTCCAGCCACTTTCGTTCATTGTTGAATTTCCGCGGAAAAGTTCAAGAAAAGCAAGCGGATCTGCAAAGTCGCCAATCCACGTGTAACTAAAAAGATTTGCATCTGAATTTTCTATGTTGTTTAAATATTCGTATTCTGGAAATTCAACAGTTTCTAGTTCTACGCCAAGCGGTTTCCAAGCATTTTTTAAAAGTTCCGCTCTTCCTTTCATATAATCATTAGAAGGAATTGCAAAAGTTATTTTTAAAATTTCATCTTCTGGAATAGATAAACTTTTTCGTGCTTCTTTCATAAGAAGTTTTGCTTCGTTTTCGTCAGAAAAAACGTAACCTTCTACTTTTGGGTAGCCATTTAATGCGTAAACTAAACTTTGCGCTTGAACATAAGTGTTTGCGCGAAGTTCATTCCAAGGCGCAGCTTCTAAAAGTGCTTTTCTTAAATCTGCATTGTTCCAAATAGAATCTTTTTGAAACTTAAAGAAAAAATATTGAGTTGCAAATTCTGCGCATAAATGAATTGAATCTGTAGAAAGAAGTTTTTTTTCGTCAAAAGTGCTAGCAATCCAGTCGGCAGTTCCTGCGTTAAAAGCATAAGTGTTTTCGTCTTTGTCGTCGCAAAGAAGAATTGTAATTTGTTTTAATTTTGTGTTTTTTGCATCGTAATAATTTTCGTTCTTTTTTAAAACTATGCTAAGTGGTGTTCTTTCCGAAATTACAAAAGGACCAGAAAAAATTGAAAGTTCTGCTCCAATTACAGAAAACGCTGGCATACACAAAAGTTTAGGAAGATGTGCTGCCGGAAAGTTCAAATGAACAGAAATTGTGTGCTCGTCTGCAACGTAAAAACCAACATCTTCTGCGCTTCCAACATTTGTTCTGTATTCTTTTGCACCTTTTACAATATCAAAAAGCGAAGAATAAGGTGCAGCCGGATTTTTTATCATTTTTAGCCAAGAATTTTTTACATCTTCTGCAGAAATTGCAGTTCCGTCGCTAAATTTTAAATCATCGCGCAGAATAAAAGTCCAACGTTTTTTATCGCGCGAAATTCTATAAGATTTTGCCATTGCGTAAGTTGGCTCTAAAGTTACAGGGTCGTAAGAAAAAAGACCTTCGTAAAGTCCAGTTAAAATTTGCGCTTCTGCCGAATAATTTGCTGTTTGCGGATTTAAGTTAAAATTGTGCGCAGATTCTATAATTACAAAATTATTTTGAAGTTCGTCGTCAATCGGTTCTTCAATTTGTTCTTCTTCTGCAAAGCTAAAAAAAAGTGAGCAAAAAATAAGTCCAAAAGTTACAATCTTTTTTAAATTAAAAAGGTTATTCTTCATTTTTAATTCCAAGTTTTTGCATTTGTTCTTGTTCTTCTATGTAAGAAACATATTCTGAACGTTGTTGAACTGCTTTTATTAAAATATTTTTTATGCTAATTAAATCAATTTTAAGTCCTTTAATTTTTGAACGATCGTGTGGATTTACTTGTTGCTTAAAAAATTCGTCTAAGGCATCTAAAAGAACTAAAATTTCCTGATTTTCTGTAATGCTTTTGTTTAAATATTCAAGAATTTTTTGTTCTGACAAAAGTTTTGCTTTTGTAAATTCTGGTCCGCGTTTATCTGAAAGTGAAATAAAAAAGTTTGCTTTTCGTTCAATATTTGCAGAAAAAACATTTATATCAACATTTCGGCGACTTTTTGTTCCTTTTTTTTGATCTGTAATTGTAAGTTCGTAAATTAGCGGCGGTTCTGGAATTTTAAATGCTGCACGCAATGCTTTTTTTAGTTTTTTAAAGAATGAATTTTTTTGCTTTTCTAAAATATTTACATTTGCAGAAAGTTTTTCGATTATTGCAGAATAAAGTTCACCTAAATTAGAAAGAGTGTGAAGACAATTTAAAAGAATTCCTTTGTAATCAACAGAATTTTGCTTTTCTTTATTTTCTTTTTGCTTAATTTGAAGTTTATAAAGCGTTTCTTCTTGT
Source organism: uncultured Treponema sp. (assembly GCA_964547685.1). Taxonomy (GTDB): domain Bacteria; phylum Spirochaetota; class Spirochaetia; order Treponematales; family Treponemataceae; genus Treponema_D. The sequence goes on from CAZJOU010000260.1 coordinate 2,250, forward strand.
ATTTTTTGTTTGTTTGGTGCTAAATCTTCTGCGGCAATTTCTTGAATAAGTTCGCCATAATAAGAAGTTTTTCCCATTATTGAAGGAAAAATCTTTTTTATTTCTGCAATCTCTTCTGCTTGAGTTGTTGCTTTTTCTTTGTTGAACTTTGGACTTTGCAAAATGTCGGTTCTAATTTGAAATTTATATGCTTCGCGCTGAAAAGTCATAAGTTCTTTTAATGTTGCATTTATTAAATCTACAGATTGCGAACTTTTAGAAACGGAATCGTTTATTAAACTTGTCTGAAGTTTTGGCGCGTTTTCTTTTGCTTCTTGAATTAAAAGTGCTAAGCCGCGCGTATTCGTTCTAGAATTATTCATTGTCATATTGTTCCATTGGAACGAATTGTTTAAATCTACAAGTTTTTTTATGCGCGGAATTGTTATTCCATCTGTAGAAAATTTTACGTAAGTGCAAATAAAATCTAACATACTTTCGTAGTCAGAAAAGCGCGAACCAATAATTAGTGCGCGTTCGCTTTCTATAAATGGAGATTCGTCTGGAATTGTTATGTCAGAAATTTTTGATTCAAGTTTATAAGGATCTGGCGTTATAAGGCTGCGTTTTACAAGAATGTCATAAAGATTTCGTACACAAGTGTGCAAAAGTCTGTAACTTTCTAGCATTTTTGGCAATTCTGAGGAATTAAAAAAATCTTTTTTTGTTTTTATTGCATCTTTTAATTTTTGAAAAAACTCTAAATCTTCTGACATATTATTTCTATTATCGTCCTTTTTTTGTTAAAAATCCACATTTAACCGCATAAAAAGGCGAAAATTTGATAAAAATTTAAAAAAACTGTTATAAAATTGCTA
>CAZJOU010000261.1:0-3100 GCA_964547685.1 uncultured Treponema sp.
CATACTCCGATAGTAAAGTAAAGGGTGGTAGGACCCTTGTATTAAGTTTTAGAAAACTTACCAAGGAGATAAACTATGGTTATTAATCACAACATGAGCGCTATGTTCGCTCAAAGAGCTCAGGGAATTCAGGATTTGGCTCAGCAGAAAAGTATGGAAAAACTTTCTTCTGGTATGAAAATTAATCGTGCTGGTGACGATGCTTCTGGACTTGCAGTTTCAGAAAAAATGCGTTCACAGATTAGAGGTTTAAAACAAGCTTCTACAAATGCGCAGAATGGTATTTCTTTTATTCAGACAACAGAAGGTTACTTGCAGGAAACAACTGATATTGTTCAGAGAATTCGCGAACTTGCTGTTCAGTCTTCTAACGGTATTTATTCTGCAGAAGATCGTATGCAGATTCAGGTAGAAGTTTCTTCTTTAATTGCAGAAGTTGACCGTGTTGCATCTGCAGCTCAGTTTAACGGTATGAATATGCTTACTGGTCGTTTTGCGCGCCCAACTGGAGAAAACACTGTAACTGGTTCTATGTGGCTTCATATTGGTGCAAATATGGATCAAAGAACTCAGGTTTACATTGGAACTATGTCTGCAATGGCTTTGGGACTTCGCAATGTTGGCGATGAATCTATTATGTCTTTGGAAACTCCAGACGAAGCAAACCGCGCTATTGGTACTTTGGACGAAGCTTTGAAAAAGATTAATAAACAGCGTGCTGACCTTGGTGCTTACCAGAACCGCCTTGATATGACTGTTAAAGGATTGGATATTGGTGCTGAAAACTTGCAGGCTTCTGAATCTAGAATCCGCGATACAGATATGGCTAACGAAATGGTTGAATTTACAAAAGACCAAGTTCTTTCACAAGCCGGAACAGCAATGTTGGCTCAAGCAAACCAAACTTCACAAAATGTTCTTTCTTTGCTCCGCTAGTTAAAGACTTGCAAATTAGTAAAAAGCGCCCGAAAGGGTGCTTTTTTGTTTTTAAAATAATTTGGTTTGCTTGAGCCTGTGAGGAAGATAATAGAAGCAAGTCGCGAAGCGACTTGGAAGCAGGTTTGAGCCCCAAAAATTGGTGACAAATATCACCGTGTAATGACTAAAATCTGTATTGTGAACATTGTAATTTTGTGCTAAATTAAGGTTGCGTTACATAACGCGGAGGACGATTTGAAGGTTGCAATTTTTTTTGGTTCAAAATCAGATACGGAGAAAATGAAAAAAGCGGCTGATGTTCTTAAAGAATTTGGCGTTGAATACAAAGCGTTTATTATTTCGGCTCATCGTGCGGGCGAACTTTTAAGAAAAACTGTAAAACAATGCGAAGCCGACGGATTTGAAGTTATTATTGCTGGCGCAGGACTTGCAGCGGCTCTTCCTGGCGTTATTGCAGGAATTACAACTTTGCCAGTAATTGGCGTTCCTCTTGAATGTATTTCTGGTTCTTCTAATGGACTTGGCGGAATGGATGCTCTTCTTTCTATTGTACAAATGCCTCCACAAATTCCAGTTGCAACAGTTGGAATAGGAAATGCAAAAAATGCTGCTTATCTTGCAGTGGAAATTCTTTCTTTAAAATATCCTGAATTAAAAGAAAAACTTTTGGCTTTTAGAAAAAAACTTTCTGATGATGCAGAAGCGGGCGTTAAAGCTGGAGTTGAATTTTAATGTTAAAAAACGAATTTATTTATAGCGAAAACGAAGAAAAAGCCGACAAATTTCACGACGAATGTGGCGTAATTGGCGTTTACTTAAATCCAGATGACCCTAAAGTAAAAGATGCTCCAATGAATGCGGCTACAATGTGTTATTACGGTTTGTATTCTTTGCAGCACCGCGGACAAGACAGCGCAGGAATTTGTGTTTCTGACGGAAATGATGTAAAAATTCACAAACAAATGGGTTTGGTTTCCGATGTTTTTAAGCTTGAACACATTCAAGATTTGCAAGGACATTTGGCCATTGGTCATGTTCGCTATGCAACAAGCGGTTCCAAAACTATAGAAAATGCGCAACCAATGCTTATTCAGTCTAAACTTGGCCCAGTTGCAGTTGCGCATAATGGTCAACTTGTAAACTATGTTCAACTTCGTGATATGTTCGAAGAAACTGGCGCAGCGTTTGGTTCTTCTAGCGACACAGAAGTTATTGTAAAACTTATTGCTCGTGGTTACAAAAAAGGCTTAGAGCGCGCTTTAACAGATACAATTCAGATGATAAAAGGTTCTTTTGCACTTTGCGTTATGACAAAAGACTCTTTAATTGGCGCGCGCGACCCTAACGGAATTCGTCCGCTTTGCTTGGGTCAAGTAAATGGCGGTTGGGTTTTGGCTAGTGAATCTTGCGCAATAGACGCAATTAACGGAACTTTTGTGCGCGACATTCATCCTGGCGAAATTGTAATAATTAACAAAGACGGAGTTCTTTCTTTTGAATTTGGCGAAAAAACTTCTAAACGTTCTTGTATTTTTGAATATGTTTATTTTGCTCGCCCAGATTCTATAATTGATGATATTCCAGTTCAAGAAGCGCGTTATAAAATGGGTGCGCAGTTAGCAAAAGAATCGCCAGTTGACGCAGATGTTGTTGTTGGCGTTCCAGATTCTGGACTTGGCGCAGCTATTGGTTATTCTCGCGAATCTGGAATTCCTTATGCAATGGGCGTTGTAAAAAATAAGTACATTGGGCGAACTTTTATTGCGCCAAATCAGCAAGCGCGCGAAAATATGGTTTTTGTAAAATTAAATGCGCTAAAAAGCGACCTAGACGGAAAGCGCGTTGTTGTTATTGACGATTCTATTGTTCGCGGAACAACAAGCCGACGTCTTGTACAAATTTTAAGGCGAGCGGGCGCAAAGGAAGTTCATTTTAGAGTAAGTTCTGCACCTGTAAAATTTCCGTGCTATTTAGGAATAGACACGCCAACAAAAGCGGAACTTATTTCTTCTAGCCACGATGTAGAAGAAATTCGCAAAGAAATTGGTGCAGATTCGCTTGCATTTATTTCTGTAGACGGAATGTTTGACGCTTTGCGTTCTTGCAATCCATCTCAATATGGTTTTTGCAAAGGTTGTTTTACCGGAGAATACCCAATGAG
>CAZJOU010000262.1:0-3058 GCA_964547685.1 uncultured Treponema sp.
TTTCTGAGCGCACGCTGTAAACGCAATTAAAGCAATAAAAGCAAAACCAATATATTTTTTCATAAAAAAAGCCTCTATTTTTATGTCGGTGATTTCAACAGGCTCAATCACCAAAATCCGCGAAAAATTCCTAATTCCTAATTACCCTAACCCGCCTTCTTTTACTTGGAAGTGGCTAAATTCCAAACTAAAACTTGCCATTCCCTTTGTTGCAGAACGCAAATTTGTTGTAAATCCAAACATTTTTGCCATTGGCGCTTGAGCGTGAATAATTTCTTCGTTTGACTTAGAATCTTGACCCACAATAATTCCACCGCGTTGCGTCATTTGGCTCATTGCTTCGCCAACAAATTCTTTAGGACAAGAAATATCTACGTTCATAACAGGTTCCAAAAGTTGCGGATTTGCTAAATTACAAGCTTTATCAAAAACTTGTGCGGCACACGCTTCAAACGCAAAAGTAGAAGCAGTAAGTTCGTCGTAGTCTATTTTTGTAACTGTAACAGCAGTATCTGTGCAAGGATAACCGTAATTTATTCCTGCGCTAAAACAAGAATTAAACGCATTTTCTATTGCATCAAAAATTTCTTCTGGAATTTCGTTTTTACCGCGAACAGTGCAAGCATAACTATTTCCAGTTCCAGTTTCGCGTGGCTCAACGGTAATTGTAAGTCCCGCTTTGTTTTCTTTACCAGCAAGAACTTTTTCAAACGTAGCGGAAGCTTCTGCTTTTTGCGTAACAGATTCGCGATACGTAACTTGTGGATTTCCAACGCGACACTTTACGCCAAAATCGTCTTTCATTCGCGTAACAAGAACGTCCAAATGCAATTCGCCCATTCCACTAATAATTAGTTGCCCAGTTTCTTCGTCTTCGTGGTACGTAAAAGTTGGATCTTCGCGCGAAAGAATTTCCAAAGTTTCGTTCATTTTGTCGCGTTCGCTCATACTTTCTGGTTCAAGCGCAACAGAAATAACAGGCTCCGGAAAAACTGGTTTTTCCAAAAGAATAGGAAAACCTTCGCTACCAATAGAATCGCCAGTTTGTGCAAGTTTTAATCCTACAAAAACAGCAATATCGCCGGCTTCTACCACATTTAACGCTTCGCTTTTATCTGCGTGCATTCTTAAAATTCGGTTTACGCGTTCCCGCTTTTTCTTGTTAATATTTAAAATCTGATTTCCGCTAGAAATTTTTCCAGAATACATTCTTACATAAGCAAGACTTCCCATTTCCTTGTCGTACTGAATTTTAAACACAAGTCCTAACGAAGGTTTTGTTGCATCGCACGGAACTAAAACTTCTTCTTCTTTGTCTTTTTTTACGTGAATTCCTTTTGCTGGCGGAATATCAGTTGGACACGGCAAATAGTCAATTATTGCGTCAATCAAAGGTTGAACACCTTGATTATGTCGGCTAGAACCTAAAACAACCGGAACAATTTTTCTTGTAATTGTTGCCACTCTAATAGCTTTTTTAAGTTGCTCAACCGAAATTTCCCCGCCTTCCAAATAAATTTCTGCAAGTGTGTCATCGGTAGAAGCAATTTGATCTACAAGTTTTTCGCGCCAAGTTTTAGCACTTTCTAAACGAGAAGAATCAATTTCACTTTCTACAACTTTTTCGCCTTCTTCGCCTTCAAAACGAAGTTCTTTCATTTTTAATAAATCAATTACGCCTTCAAAATCTTGACCTTCGCCAATTGGAATTTGTAACGCAACACATTCAACACCAAATTTATTATGCACATCTTCTATTGAACCAAAATAGTCTGCTCCAATTCGGTCCATTTTGTTCATATAAACAATTCGCGGAACATTAAAAGAATCTGCTTGTTTCCAAACCGTTTCTGTTTGTGGCTGAACTCCGTCTACAGCGCAAATAACCGCAATCGCTCCGTCTAAAACACGCAAAGAACGTTCAACTTCCGCAGTAAAGTCAACGTGGCCCGGAGTATCAATTATATTAATTTGATATTTGTTCCAATAAGTTGTAGTTGCAGCCGAACAAATTGTAATTCCGCGTTCTTGTTCCTGTTGCATCCAGTCCATTGTAGCCTGACCGTCATCAATTTCGCCAATTTTATGAATTTTTCCAGTATAATACAAAATTCGTTCAGTTGTTGTAGTTTTTCCAGCATCAATATGAGCCATAATCCCAATATTTCGCATTTTACTAAGGTCAGTAGACATTTTTTCATTCCTTTCAAGTAAATCTTTGCTTTATCTTAGCGAAATTTTACCGTTTTAACAATCCCACCACGAAGCTGCCGTTTCGTCTGCAAGTTGAATTAAAACAACAAGCGGATTTTGCAAAAAGTTAGAATAATTCATTTTTTCCGTATCAGTTATATCGCTAAAACCCATGTGTCGGCTAATAGCTTCTAAAACTGTTCTATTTTTTATAAAAGAAGGCATACATTCAAGCAAATCTAAAACAGATTCGTTTCCGTGCCCTAAATTTCTAGAATCTTCACGAGTTTTGTAATAAGGCTTTTTTACCCAATTACCAAACAAATCTTTAGAATTGCGAAATTCTATCGTATAACTTCCTGCTTTGCAAAAATCGTGCGCAATACAAGCAACAACAATATCTTGCGCCGTAACTGCAAACTTTTCGCTAAGTCCAAGCGGAGTTTTGTAATAATTTTCTAAAATTGGCTTTGCAAAGCGCAACGCCTGAACCGTAACCATTAGCGAATGGACGCAAAGTCCGCTTTCCCAATTTCCATGAAAACGAGTACTTGCCGTAGTTTTCCAAAAATCATGTTCGTCCATCCACTTTTTTAAGTCTTCTTCTTCATCTGCATTTGTAAGAACTTTATCTAACATTTCGTAATATGTTTTTTTTACCGCTTCCAAATCAAACTTTCTATCAGCCGAAACCGGATTATTATTTTCAAAAATAGCAATAAGTTCATTAACTTGAACAAAAAGTTCGTCTAACTTTTCTTGTGTCATATTTTGTCCTTTTTTATATTATAAATAAAAGTGTTATAAAAATATAGGTTTGTAGAAAGAGTCATTCCGAATTTATTTCGGAATCTCCGAAAAGAAA
>CAZJOU010000263.1:0-3057 GCA_964547685.1 uncultured Treponema sp.
AATTTTTAGTATTTTTTATTTTAAGTTGAAAAAATTATGGTAAAATAATTATGTAGCCCTAATTTCGACTTTTAAAAATTTGTTTTTTTTGCACAAAAAAATGTCATTATCGGGCTCGACCCGATAATCTTTTTATGCAAATTGCATAATAGATTGCAAACGAGTTTCATACAGAAACATCGCAGTGTCAAGCACGGCAATGACACATTTCGATAAAAGTCGAAGTTTGGGCTATGTACAAAAATTACCAAACATTCTGAGGTTTTTATGAAAAAAAGTACTATAAAATTAAGTTTTGTTAAAAACATGATGACAGGCGTTTGTATAACTTTTGCTTTTGTTCTTGTTGTTATGTTTGTTGTTATTTGGTTTCGGGTTGGAAAAACAGAGGAACGCAATTTTGAGCAAAATTCCAGAACTTCTCTTGAAGTTGCAGACATCGGAATAAACACATATTTTGAAAGCATACAAGACATAATTGAAAGTTTTTCAAGAACCGAAGTTATAAATGATTTTTCAGGTTCAGTTACTTCATATTTAAACAAATCTGCTTCTGTTAATGGACAGAAAATTCCTATGGACCCAAACAATTTTGGTCCTTACGAAAAAAGAGTTGACCAAGAAGCACAAAAATATTTCAGTACATTTGATTCAATAATTGATGTTTGCGTCGCTACAACAAAAAATGCAGGCTACTACCAATATCCATATTCAGCGCGAAGCGAACATTATGATCCAACTACAAGAAGTTGGTACAAAGAAGCAGTAAGCAACAACGGAAAAATCGGTTTTTCAGATGCTTATGTTGCTTCCGACGGAACAAAATCGATAATTGCGTCAAAAAGTTACAATGATAACTACGGAAATTTGCACGGAGTTATCGCAATGGACATAAATTTAGATAGACTTACAGAAATTCTTTCAACAAAAAACTCTGAATCTGCAAAAGAATCTTATATCGTAACCGACAAAACTGGCACTGTAATAATCAATCAATTTGCTCCAGAAAAAGAATTTGTAAATATAAAAGATTTGGGAATTGATGCGATAAAAAATTATTCAGGCGGCGAACTTGAAACAAAGAACGCAAACATAAACGGACAAAAATACGACATAATCGCTTTTTCATCCAGCAATGAATTCGTTCCTTTAAATTACATTGTAATTATTCCGCGAAAATACATTCGCTCATTTGTTTTAAATGTTTTATCCACATTGATGATTTGCACAATAATCGCAATCGCCATCGGAATCGTTACGCTTTACATTCTTATCGTTCAAGTTGGAAAACCTCTTACAAAAATCACAGAAATGCTTAAATCAATTTCTGAGGAAGAAGAAGGCGACCTTTCTGCAAGAATAGAAATAACAGGCGGATTTGGAAAAGGCGATGCTGTATTAATGGCTCGCTACTTTAATAAAACATTGGAAAAAATTCAGACTTCGATTATAAAAGTCAAATCTGAATCAGAAAATATGCAGAAACTCGGAACGGTTCTTTCCGACAATATGAACGAAACTGCGGCGGCGGCAAATCAAATCACTTCAAATATTAACAGCGTTACTCATGAAGTTCAGATGCAATCTGACAATGTAAAATCCGCAGATTCTTCTGTTCAGGAAATCAACAAAAATGTGGAAAATCTTATAAACAACATTGAATCTCAAAGTTCTTGCGTAGTTGAATCATCATCTGCAATCGAAGAAATGGTTGCAAACATTCGTTCTGTAACAAAAATTCTTGAAACAAATGGAAACACAATCAGTTCTCTTGAAAAATCTTCTGAAGAAGGAAAAACCAGCATTGCAACTTCGGTTACCGCAACAGAAAAAATCCGAGAGCAATCAAAGATTTTGCTTGATGCTTCTAATGTAATTCAGAACATTGCAAGCCAGACAAACCTTTTGGCTATGAACGCTGCAATTGAAGCGGCTCACGCTGGCGAATCTGGAAAAGGATTTAGCGTTGTTGCTGACGAAATCAGAAAACTTGCAGAAGATTCAAACACGCAAGGCAAAAAAATCACAGAAAACTTAAAAGATGTTCTTGAAACCATCGAAGACATTGGAAAATCATCTGCAAGTCTTCAGGCAAAGTTCAACGAAATTTATGATTTGACGCAGAAAGTTTCGGAGCAAGAACTTACAATAATGCACGCAATGCAGGAACAATCAGAAGGTGGCGGACAAGTTCTTGAAGCGATGAAAGAAATTAACGACATTACGGTAAATGTTAAAACTGGCGGAAGCCAAATGCAAAGCGCCACAACTTCTGTAAACAACGAAATGTCAAGTCTAATTCGCATTACAAACGAAATTACTGCAAGCATGAACGAAATGGAGCAAGGAATAAACAACATCAACAAATCAATAAACGAAGTAAATGATTTGACGCATCAAAATTCTCAGAGCATTGAAAATCTTAACGATGTTGTAAGAACATTCAAAGTTTAATGAAATTCACAATCTTTTATAAATCAAAAGGGGCTATCTAATAAGAATCGTCATGCTGAACCCTTACGGCACGAACTCTGCCAGCATCGTTCGTATGTTTCAGAATGACACTATTCTTTAAACTTATTAGACAGCCCTTTTTTTTATTGCAAAACAATTCTTCTATAGATTCCTGTGGGCGCTAACGCTAGGCTTTGCACAAGAACTGGAATGACACGCTACGCAAGTTCGACTGATATAAAAAAATTGCAAAAAATATTTCCTAAAAACCTATTGACTTTATAGGAAATAAATATTATCTTAAAAACATCTTCCGTAAAACTTGGTGGCTTAGCGAACTTAAAGCGCGCGGCTACTGAGTTTTGCGAAAGATATTTTAGCATAGCCTAAAAATAACATTCAAATATTCAAAGAGAGGTAATTCTTATGGCAGATTTTTCTAAAACACATTTTGAAACAAAACAGCTTCATGTAGGTCAGGAACAAGCAGATCCTGCATCAGATTCGCGCGCAGTTCCAATTTATGCTACAACTTCGTATGTTTTTCACAATTCAAAACACGCAGCAGACAGATTTGGTCTTGCAGACGCAGGAAACATTTAC
>CAZJOU010000264.1:0-3036 GCA_964547685.1 uncultured Treponema sp.
TATACATTTTAGAAATATCGCATAATAACTTGCTTGCTAACTATTGTATTATTTTGTATCTTATTAATATGTCGTTATTTTTAGTTTTGGCTTTTTTATTTTGTGTTGGAAGCATTATTGGTTGGACTATTGAACTTTTTTACAGACGTTTTGCTCCTGTAAAAGGCGTAGAAAAAAAGTGGGTAAATCCAGGATTTTTAACTGGCCCGTATCTTCCGCTATATGGCTTTTCTTTAATAATGCTTTTTTTGCTTGCGCAAATAAATGTTTCTTTTGTAAAAAATCCGATTTTGCAAAAAATAGTTCTTTTTGTATTTATGGCAGCGGCTATAACACTTTTTGAATATATTGCCGGACTTATTTTTATAAAAGGAATGAAAATTATGCTTTGGGATTATTCTAAGCAATGGGGAAACATTCAAGGAATAATTTGTCCGCTTTATAGTTTGTTTTGGTGGATTTTAAGCGCAGTTTACTACTTTTTTATTCATCCGCATATTCAAGCATGGCTTTTTTGGTTTACAAACCACATAGCGTTTTCGTTTGTAATTGGATTTTTCTATGGCGTTTTCTTTGTAGATTTGTGCTATTCATTTAATGTTATGGCAAAAATTAGGAAATTTGCAAAAGAAAATAAAATCGTTCTTAGAATTGAAAACTTTAAAAATCATCTTGCGCAAAAACAAAAAGAACAGAAAGAAAAATTGCATTATGTGCTTACATTTAAAGCCGAAAATAAACTTTTGGACAGCCTAAAAGAATACTTGGAAAAAGTAAAAGCGCAAAAGTAAGTTTAATTTTTGGGCGTTTCCTGCTTCGCAGGTCGCGCTTTTCGGGGTTACGGCTTTCGCCTCCATTCTAAAACAGCACGTCATTGCAAGTTGCTGTTTTAGAACGCTTCGCGCCCCTACAATCGCTAACGCATTCTTAAACCCAATTTATTTTGTGGAAAGTGCTTGCACTATTGCGTAAACGCAGTCGCCAGCGCGCTCTATTTTGCGGACAATGTCCATATACTGAAGTTCTGCTTTTACGTCTCCTCCGGCTTCTATGCGCTTGCGGCTGGATTTTTGCAATTCTTTTTTTGTTTTATCGATTTTTCCTTCGATTGCGCTAGAAACACTTAAGTCATCATCGGAAAGTCCTAATGCTATAAATGTGCAGGCCTGCTCGTAAAAAATGCGAACTTGTTCAAAATACGACAAAAGTTTTTTAATTTTCCCAGAAGATTTGTCTACAGTTGCTTCCGAAACGTATTTTAAAACTGTATGGCTCATAGAACAACATTCGTCGCTTAAATCTTCTATGCTTTGCGTAACGTGAATAAGTCGCGCGTAGTTTTGTCTGTCGCTATGATTTGCTGTGTCAAGACGCGAACATTTTTGCAAAAAGTGCGAAATTGCTTCGTTCATTTCGTCTACATAAGATTCGTCTGCTGTAATTTTTTCGGAAATTTCTAAAACTTCTTCTTTTGAACTTGTTATGCTTTGACTTAATTCGTCTAACATTCCCATTACGCGACTTGCCATTTTTGCAATTTCTTTTTGCATCTGAAAAGCGTAAACATCTGCCGAAATGTGATTTACTGGCAAAATTGCAGGAAGTTTGTAATGTGAATCTTCTTCTTTTTTTGAAGATTTTATAAACTTTTCTGCCAAATATGCAATTTGATTTACAAACGGAAGGAATAATAAAGTTGCACAAACGTTAAAAACTGTATGAAGCATCGCAATGTGCATTGTGATATTTGATTGTGGAGTTCCTGGAACTATAAAATCTACAAGGCGTAAAAATGGCTTAAAGAAAATTAGCGCAAGCAAAGTTCCAACAACATTAAATGCAACGTGAACGGCCGCTGTGCGCTTTGCGTTTGTATTTGCTCCTATAGAAGACATAACTGCATCTACAGTAGAACCAATGTTACTTCCTAAAACGATTGCAGCAGAAAGTTCCCAAGTTAAAGAACCGTTTGCTGCCATTGTAAGGACTATTGCCGTCATTGCAGAAGAAGAATGAATTAAGGCAGTAAACAGTGCGCCTATTAAAACTCCAAGACAAAGTCCAAAAAATCCAATTTCTGTAAGTTTTTGAATAAGATTAATTGCAGAAGGGCCAAGTTTCATTGAATCTTTTAAAAGGCCAAGTCCCATAAAAAGAATTGCAAAACCCATAAAACAGTTTGCAAAGTTATGAATTTTTAATTTCTTAAAATAGCGAAGAATAAATCCAAGACCAAAAAGCGGAACGGCTGCTGCTTCCATGCTAAACGAAAAACCGAAAAGTGCGACAATCCAAGCGGTAACGGTTGTTCCAATATTTGCGCCAAAAATAATTCCGATTGCTTGTGTTAAAGAAAGAATTTCTGCATTTACAAAACTTACAACCATTACAGTTGTTGCGCCAGAAGATTGAATTATTGCTGTAACCGCAATTCCTGTTAATACGGCGGAAAATCTGTTTCCGGTAATTTTTCCAAGAAGGGCCTGCAAACTGTTTCCGGCACCTTTTTGAATTCCGCTAGAAAGCATATTCATTCCAAATAGCAGAATGCAAAGTGCACCGACAAAACTAAGAAGTTGTCCAATGTAATTTAAAACCAATTGATTTTCCTTAAAAAATTCAGCAAATTGTTTATATGAAAAGAATATACATAGGAAACTTAAATTTCAAGACTACAGAGGAAAATCTTAGCGAAAAATTTTCGCAGTTTGGAAAAGTTGAATCTGTAGAAATTATAAAAGATAAAAATAGCGGACTTTCTAAAGGTTTTGGATTTATAGAAATGAACGATGATAAAGAAGCCGAAAAAGCAATTTTTTCTTTGAACGGAAAAGATATTGATGGTAGAAAGGTTCGCATTTCTGTTGCAGAAGAAAAACCAAAACGAAGATAAAAAAGATTACAAAAAGATGACATTGTTCTAAAAAAAATGCTAAACTTTTGCTATGTCTTGTAATTTTGGATTTTTTACAGTTGCGTGTGCAACGCCAGATTTGCGCGTATGTGACACAGATTTTAATGCAGAAAAAATTATTG
>CAZJOU010000265.1:0-3010 GCA_964547685.1 uncultured Treponema sp.
ATTATTTAGGTTAGTCTTTTGTGTGTACAAATTGCCTACAATGTGCTGTATTTTATTTGCGAGGTAATAAAAATGGCTATTGCACTAAAAAACGAAAGAATAGATTTTAGAGCAAATTCAGAGCAGAAAACTCTTCTTGAACGTGCTGCTGAATTAAAGCATGTTTCCCTTTCTTCGTATATTCTTTCTTCCTCGTTAAAACAAGCGCATACAGATTTAGCCGAAAATGAAATTTTAACACTTTCGAATAGCGACCGCGAACTTATAATAAATGCATTAGAAAATCCGCCAAAACCTAATAATGCTTTAAAAGGATTGTTTTAATGGAGTTAAAACTTGTTTCAATTAAAAATGGCGCAATTCTACAAAGCAACTGAATTTTAATAGTGAACTGTCATGCTGAACTTGTTTCAGCATCTACAAAAAATTCCATTTTGCTTTATAGATTCCGAATCAAGTTCGGAATGACGGATTATTTTCAGTTGAAATGTCGAACAGAGCCTAAAATTTATATTAGTTGACGCAAAAGAATCTTCTAAAACCTTTTATGAACATTATGGATTTATAAAACTTAATGATGTTCACCTTGGTTATTTTATTTCTATAGAAACTGTAAAAATGGCGTTAGATGTATAAAACACGACATTTTGTTACCAAGTAAGTATAAAAGATTTATAGGCAAAACAATGACATTTTTTTTCAGTTAAAATGTCAAGAAGAACATTTTTTTTCTATTGATAAACTGCTTTTTTTTTGTATAGTAAAATAAAAAAAAAGCGAGATTTTTATGAAAAAAAATTTAAGATTTATGTTTCTTTTAGTAGCAAGTTTATTTTTGGTTTCTTTTATTGCTTGTAGTAGCGATGAAGATAGTAGTTCTAGTGTTGGAAATAATGGTTCTTCTACCCAAAATGGAAATATTAAACAGATAGAAGCAACTGCAGATAATATTCTTAATATTTTAGAAAATTTAACAGAGTCAAGTTCTATAAAAGTTACTGGAGAACTTACAGATTCTTTGCTTGTAAGTATAGCATATATAGCTAAGCATGAGCTTGCTAGTAAATCTATTTATTTAGATCTTGATTTGTCAGAAGTAACTGGTATTACTGAATTTGGAGGATACAATACATTTAATGATTGTACAAGTTTAAAATCTATTATTCTTCCAAAAATCACAGAACTATTGGGTCTGAGTACATTTGGTGGATGTTCATCATTGGAGTCTGTAATACTTCCAGAAAATCTTAAGACTATTAAAACTTCTGCTTTTGCTACCTGTACATCACTAAAATCAATAATTTTACCAGAAAGTCTTGAAAGCATTGGTGATTCTGCTTTTAATGGTTCTGCTTTAGAAAGTATAACTATTCCAAATACTGTTTCTTCTCTTGGTTATAGTGTGTTTGGGAATTGTGAATCTTTAAAAGAAGTAAATCTTTCAACATCTTTTCCATCCATTCCTACGTATACTTTTAAAAATTGTTCGTCATTAAAAAGTATAATTATTCCTTCTTGTGTTATTAATATTTACGGTGGGGCATTTATGGGGTGCAAAGCTCTTACAAATGTTGAAATTCCTTCTAGTGTCACTAATATTTATAAGAGTGCCTTTAAAGACTGTGAATCCCTTACCAACATAACTTTTTCTGCTAATATTGAATATATTGATGAAAATACTTTTAAAAACTGTACATCATTAAAAACTATAACTATTCCTTCTAGTGTTAGGAGTATTTATCCTTATGCATTTGAGGGTTGTATCGCATTAGAATCTATAAAATTTGGATATACAAGTAATTGGTATCTAGGTAAGACTCCTGGAGCATGTTCAACGGTAATAAATAGTAGTGATTTACAAAATGGTTCAAATTATATTGATTCTTCTGGAGCTTTTTACGGCTATTACATAAATAGAAAGAAAAATAATTAGAAAATATTACTAAAATTTTATACGTCTATCTAAGTTTTAATAAAAATCCTTAGATAGGCTATTTTTTTTATGGGAAAAGTTATGAAAAAAAATAAAAATATTTTTATACATGAAGTTATTACATACAATAAAGTCTATGAAATTTTTTGTAAAAATGGTGGAAAAAGTTCTTTTATTGAAGTTATATTTTTTTCTTTTATGCTTTTTCTGCTTCTTGTTTGTAATTTTTTGTGTATAAATAATTCTGCTTTTTTCGTTGTTTTTTTATTTTTATTTATTTTTTTAATTTTTGCTAAAAAATTATTTTATAAAGATTTGTATAAATCTTGGAAAGAAACTATTGGTTGTGTCCCTTATAATGTAGATATTTATTCAACATTCACTCTTAATTGTATAAAAGAAAATATTACTTCTTCTATGTTAGACAGTGTGCTAAAACTCCTTAAATGTGATATAGAGAAAACTGATTTATTTAATTTTAGCACAACTTTTATTATACCATTTTTTATAACAATAAGTTCAAGTATTATTTTCAATACTTTATCGTTAACTAAATTAAATAATAATTCTTTTTTAGTAATATTTTCGCTTATAATGATGTTTTCTTTTATAATCTATTATATTTCTATTAATAAAAAAATAAATAATTTAATTTTTAAAAAATGTATTGTTTATGCTAAAACGTATTTAGACACTACAAGTGGATTGCCCGATCAAGTCGGGCAATGACACGAAAAGCAAGCCCAATAATGACACGAAATTTACGATTGAATTGCGAATGCGCCAAACAAGTAGATTCCGACATTCGTCGGAATGACAAACAAAATTGCGAACAGGACGTCTGCCCAGTACTCGTAAAACTTGCGAAGCAAGTTTTAATGGAATTAAAATTACAGGTCAGAATATAGATAGTTGTGCTTGCACAACCATAACGCACTAAACGGCGGACAGGACGTTCGCCCAGTATTCGTAAAACTTGCGAAACAAGTTTTAATGGAAACGAAATTGCAAGTCAGCAAATCGATAGTCGGCAACGCCGACCATAACGCACTAAACGGCGGACAGGACGTTCGCCAA
>CAZJOU010000266.1:0-2993 GCA_964547685.1 uncultured Treponema sp.
AAGTGCAAGTACCAAAAGAAAGTCCAGATTTTAAACTTACAACGTACGGAATGCAAGAAGTTGGACCTGTTCCAAGTTTGGAGCGCGTAAAAAGCGCAATTCCAAACGCATTTAAGCAAATTCCAACAAAAAAGAAAATATATCTTTTTATAAGTTCATGACTATTTCTTTTCGGCATAAATATTAGTATATAACTAAAATTCAAAAAAGCATAATTTATAATGCATAATTTTTTGGGCGCAAACGGGAAACGTAACGGGCTTTTCGTGGCTTCGGTGCTTCGCACCCGCTTCGCGGCCACTACAATCCCGCGCAGGTTGCTTTTCATATAAATATTTATATCGAAAATAGCTTGTGTTTTCATTTTTTTAGAAAAAACGAACTTGCGCGGGGCTACAAGTAGTCCCGCGCAGGTTGTTTTACGCACGAATCCCGCATTCGTTTTTTTCCAAAATCTATGCATTTACTGCATATGTTTTTGCTCTTCTTCGGAAATTATTCTTCCGGCCAAAAGGCTTTCGCGTTCTTGTTCGCGCCATGCTGCTTCTTTTGCTATTAAATCTTTTTCTGCTGTGTTGCGTTCGTTTGCGTACATCATTACAAGCGGTTTTAGCGAAATCATTGCATCGGCAATTTTTGCTTCAAACTGAGTTCCTTTTCCTTCTTCTATAATTTGCATTGTTTTATCAATAGAAAAAGCGTTTTTGTAAGGGCGGTAACTTAGCAAAGCGTCTGTAACGTCGGCAACCGCCATAATTCGTGCGCAAAGAGGAATTTCTTCTGCTTTAAGTCCGTTAGGATAACCAGTTCCGTCCCAACGTTCGTGGTGGCAAAGTGCCATTTGCGAAGCAATTTTGTTAAACTCTCCGTCAAAAATTTTTGGCATTGCTTCTATAATCTCTGCGCCAATTTCTGGATGTTTTTTCATCATTGCATATTCTTCTGGCGTAAATTTTCCGGGTTTCATTAAAATATGATCTGGAATGTAAATTTTTCCAATATCGTGAAGGTTTGCCGCCGCAGAAAAAAGTTCAATATTTTTTTGCGTAAGTTCTTCTGTATATAAACCTTGCGCTTTTAGTTGATTGCACAACATTCTAACATATTCAACTGTATGTTCAACGTGAAATCCTGTTACAAGTTCGTGTTTTTTTAGAACAATTGGAACAAACTTCATAAAATCAAGTTGAGTTTTTTCTAACTGACGACTTCGTTCTATTGCCGAATTTAAAGTTTTTCCGCTTCTTTTAGAAATTGAGCATGCAATTAAAATTACAAAAACAAATTCAATAGTAAATCCTGCAGAAAAAGCAATGCAATCATGCAAAATAGAATTTCCTTCTGTAAGATTTTCTGCAAATCGGCTTACAGATTTTCCGTAGCGCGAAAAAAGCATTATAACATAATCTAAAATTGAAATTATTAAAGTTGTGCGAACGTTGTAATAAAGGCAACTTAAAAAAGCAATAAGTCCATAAGCAATGTAAATTCCTATGTGAGCATGAGTTCCCATTAAACCTAGAAGAACGGAAGAGCCAACAAGACCAAAATATTTTGCTACGTGCTGAATTTTTTCGTAAAATTCTGGCGAAGTCGCTTTTAAGGTTGGTTTTCTAAAACAATATACAAGAATAAGATTTATAATTGTAAAAGGAAGACAAATACATTCGTAAAAAATAATGTATTTTAGTTCAATGTTAAAAATTTTAAAATAAGAAAGAATCCAAAGTAAAGGTGCAATAAAATTTAGCAACAACAAAATTTTTGAAACAAGTTTATTTACATTAAATGTATTATCTTCAAAAAATTCCTCGTCTTCGTCCATCTTATTGCCTAGTTTTTATAAATATTATAAATGTTAAATCTTAGTTGGTTCAGCAAAATTATTTGCGCTACCGCAGAAATCCGTTTTTGCTACACACGGTTGAGGCTGTAAGGAAATTTATTTTAGCGGTTGCTTACGCAACCACAGCCCTCAAAGTGTTCGCAAAAGCCGGTTTCTGCTCCGCGCAAACAATTTTTATTTATTCCAAAAAATACAACAAAATAATATTTCTACATTTTACTTATTTATCGGAAAAACTTTTTTGAACTCTTTTAAAAGTTCGCTTGTTTCTATTGCTGCGTCAAAATTATAAATTTTGCCCATTTCGCTATAAAATTTAATAAGCGGTTCTGTTTGTTCACGATAAACTTCCATTCTGTGCAAAATTGATTCTTGTTTGTCGTCGTCGCGCTGATAAATTTCGCCACCGCACTTGTCGCAAACACCTTCTTTTTTTGGTTTTAATGTTAGAATGTTGTAATTTGCGCCACAATTTCGGCAAACGCGTCTTGTGCTTAAGCGTTTAATTACTAAATCGTCATTTGCTTGAAAATTTACAACTGCAACTTCTGGGCAAATTTCTACAAACATTTCTGCTTGTGGAATTGTGCGCGGAAATCCGTCTAAAATAAAACCATTTTTGCAATCATCTTTAGAAATTCTATCTTTTACAAGTTCACAAGTTAGGTCATCGCTAACTAAAGAACCAGAATCAATAATTGCCTTAACTTTTACGCCAAGCGGAGTTTGATTTTTAATATTAGCGCGAAAAATATCGCCAGTTGAAATATGCGGTATTTTGTATTCTTCTGCAACTTTTACCGCAAGTGAACCTTTTCCTGCTCCAGGTGGTCCTAAAAAAATAAAGTTCATATTTGCTCCCAATAAGTAGTATCTTTTAATTCTACAATATAATTAAATAATTTGCAAAAAATAAAAAGCTAAAAACAACTAGGCATTATTAATTGTCTAAATATCACTTTTTAATTGGTTCTCCAAAATTGTCTGTGCTTCCGCAGAAATCCGTTTTTGCTACACACGGTGCAGGCCGCATAGGAAACCTATATAACGGCTGCTTTGCAGCCCGGCCCTGCAAGTGTTCGCAAAAGCCGGTTTCTGCTCCGCACAGACAATTTTTATTGATTTGCACTAAAAACAATTATGCATT
>CAZJOU010000267.1:0-2972 GCA_964547685.1 uncultured Treponema sp.
ATACGAAGCAATCTAAAGTCTAATTATTCGCGAATGAGTTATTACTTCGTTGCCTTCTTCGGTTATTAAAACGTCGTTTTCCAAGCGAACGCCACCAAGCTTTTCGTCGTAAAGACCAGGTTCTAGCGTAACTAACATTCCTGGTTGGAACGTAACGTCCGCCGACATTTTTGTACTTACTCGCGGAAATTCGTGAATTTCTAGTCCAATTCCGTGTCCTAAAGTGTGTGGCATTTTTCGCTTTTCTTTTGCAAAGATTTTTTCCGCAAGTTCGCACGCATCTTTTACAGGGACGTCTTTTTTGTAAAGGCGCAAACATTCGTCTGCCGCGTGTTGAACTAAATCAACAAGTTTTTCTTGTTCTTCGCTTAAAGGACCTTTTGCTACAGTTACGGTTGTGTCAGAAGTGTAGCCGTTGTAAACAACACCAAAATCTAGAATAGAAAGTCCTTGTGCTGGCCATTCGCCACTTGTGTAGCCAGGAAAAGCGTGAATTGCCCAACTTCGCGCAGGTCCAGCTGCAAGAGTGTCAAAACCAGTTTTTTCGCAACCATTTAAGCGAAGTTCTTTTTCTATTAGCAAAGCAACGTCCATTTCTGTTTTAATTTCGCCAGAACGGATTTTTTCGTCAATCTTATTAATAATTAAGTCGCCAACTCTGGCTGCTTCTTTTGTACATTCAATTTCGTATTCGTCTTTTATTGTTCTAAGTTGAACTGCAAATTTGTGAACGCCTTCATTTTTGCAAACAACGTCCCATTTTGGATTTTGTTCAATAAATTCTAAGAATTTTGGATACGGAATATAAGGCGGAATTTCAACTTTAAAATCTTTTATATTTTTTGCTGCGTTTAAAATTGCTTTTACGGCTTCCAAATCTGAATTTTTATATTTTGTGTATGGAATAACTTTATCGCATAATGCAATTTTTTTTGCTAAAATTTCGTCCCAAGGAACAAGAACAGAAGTTCCGCTTTGCAAAATAACAAGAACCGCATCGCTTGTGTGGCCTGTAAAATAACGAAGTGCTGGTTCGCGATGTTCTTCGCTATCAATAAAAACGGCCGCTCCAACATTATTTTCTTTTAAATATTCAACAATTTTCGCCCGTCGTTCTTCATAAATTTTTTTCATCTGCGTTTGAGAATAGTTTTTCATAATAGTTCCTATAAATTATTTCCCACAGATGTCGCAGATAAATGCAAATTCTAATTAAAAAAAATCTGCGGCAATCTGCGAGATTTGCGGGAAATTTTATTTTCGTTTTCTTATTTTCGTTACAATTTCCATTGCGGTTTCGTCGCGGAATATAAGCAAAAGGATAATTCCAATCAATGCAAAAATCAATGCGCAAATAAAAACTGGAACACCAAACGCTATAAACCGATTGTAACCGCTAAATACGTTTAATAAAATCGGTCTTAAAAAATAAATTGGACACGAAGCAATTAAACTAAAAGCAATCATTCTTATTATAAAAACTAGCATTTTTTTTGCAATTCCAACGGCGTCCATTGAATTCATTTTTTTCATAAATATAAATAAAAAGAATGTGTTTACTGCGCTAGCAATGGTTAGAGCAAGCGCAATTCCGTTTCCTTTCATAAATATAGAAAGAATAATTGCAAGCAAAATATTTACGCCAAAGCAAATAATTCCCGCTAAAGTTGGAAGTTTTGTGTTTCCTTGCGCATAAAAAGCTGGACTTATAATTCGGTTTACAGCAATAAAGAACAATCCGGCAATATGAAATCTAAAAACGCTTAAAGTAGAAAGAACAGAATCATCATTAAAACTTTTTGTTTTATAAACTAGCGAAATTAAATCTTTTCCGCAAACAAGTGAATAAAAAGTAACTGGAATGCAAATTAATGCAATAATTTTTATTGCTTGCGTAAGCATATTGTTAAATTCGTTCCATTTTTGTTTTTTTGCTAAGCCACTTAAATCTGGCAAAATTACAGTTCCAATAGAAACTGCAAAAATTCCTAAAATTAATTCCTGAAGTCTAAGCGAATATTGTAGCGACGCAACTGTTCCAATTCCCACGTTTCCGGCAAGTGCTGTAGAAACAACATCGTTTAGTTGATACGCTGCCATTCCAATAATTGTTGGAACAATTAGCGAAACAACTTTTTTTGTTCCCGGATTTGTAAAGGCATTTTTTAAGCCAGTTAAAGTTGTTTTCCAGCCAGTTTTTTTTACAAAAGGCCACTGAAAAAGAGCCTGAAAACAACCGCCGGTAATAACGCCAAAACTCATTGCGCGAGCGGCAAGTGCTTCTTCTGGAAGTCCGTTTGGATTTGGAAGTTGCGGAGTTAGAAAATAAGTTATTAAAACTACAATTAAATTAAACAAAACTGGAGTAAATCCGCTTGGCGCAAAAATGTTGCAACCATTTAGAATTCCCTGAAAAAATGCTGCAACGGAAACAACAAAAAGGTACGGAAACATAATTCGCGTAAGAAGCGTTGCTTCTGCAAGAATTGCTGCATCTGTGTTTTTGCTAAAAAAGAAAGGAACAATAAAACGCGCAAGAATAATTCCTAAAACTGTTACTATTGCAGTTAAAAAAGAAACTAAAGTTAATGTGGAAGAAATAAAAATTTGCGTTCTTTTGTGGTTTTCTTCTGAATCGCCTTCTTCTAAATATCCGCGGAAAGTTGGAATAAACGCTACAGAAATGCTATTTTCTGCAAAAAGGCGACGAAAAAGATTCGGAATCATAAATGCAATTCCAAATGCGTCTGCGTAAGCACTTGTTCCTAAAAAAGCGGCCTTTGTCATTTCGCGAATTAAACCCATAATGCGCGAAGCAAAAGTCATAAGCGAAAGCACAAGCCCCGATTTTACAAGCGATTTTTTCTTTATTTCCGACATTTTCGTTCCGTTTCTAGTTTTTATAATTCTATAGATTTTGAGAAATATTCGTCATTCCGAACTTGTTTCGGAATCTACGAAATAAAAAATTG
>CAZJOU010000268.1:0-2968 GCA_964547685.1 uncultured Treponema sp.
TAGTTGCAATTTCTATTTTTGTAGAACCATCAGGAGCCGGTCCGTCTGCATATTCATACCAAATGTGGTACATTGCGCCTTGCGTATCTGTGTGTTCAACTTCGTCGTCGGCAAGCGCAGTTCCGCAACGCGGACACCAGTTTACAAGATAATGACCTTTGTAAATAAGTCCGCGTTCGTAAAGGCTAACAAAAACTTCGCGAACCGCTTTAGAAAGCCCTTCGTCCATTGTAAATCGTTCTCGGTCCCAATCTGTAGAGTTACCAAGTTTTCGCTGCTGTTTTACAATTGTGTCGTGATGTTCTTGTTTTACTTTCCAAGTGCGTTCAAGAAAAGCCTCGCGTCCTAAATCGTTACGAGTTTTTCCTTCTTTTTTAAGCTGACGTTCCACAACATTCTGAGTTGCAATTCCTGCGTGGTCAGTTCCGGTAATCCACAAAGTGTTGTCGCCTTTCATTCTGTGGTAGCGAACAACAATATCCTGCAAAGTATTATTCAATCCGTGTCCCATGTGCAAAACGCCAGTAACATTCGGCGGCGGAATAACAACGGAATACATTCCTGGTTTGCAGTTTTTACATTCGCATCTTTTTACATATTCTTCGTGAACAGGAGACTCTTTATCGCTTGCCGGCTTAAAATAACCGTTCTTTTCCCATTCATCATAAATTCTGTCTTCAAAATCTTTTGGATTATACGCTTTTTCTAACTCAATTGCTTTCATAGCAGAATAGTATAATGAATTTTGTAGAAATGCTCAATTATTATCAATTAGGAATTATGAATTAGGAATAAACGTCATTGCGAGCCGAAGGCGTGGCAATCCAAAAGAACGATTTTTTTTTGTGGGGGAAAGTCTTCCCCTCGGCTGCACTCCGTTGCAGCCTACCCCTTCTTACACGGCGTGTCCGCTTCGCTACGCCTATGTCAATTTTTCAAAAATTGTTTGTATTACAAAAATTACTTCGCTATGTGCCACCAAACTTTGTTTAAGAAAAATTGACAGGACGTCAATATTTAAGAAGAACAATTTTCTGCGATACATCTGCGGACACGGACGTCCGCAAAGAACAAAGCAAAGTTTGGACTATTATTTTCTGAAAAGTTTTTTTTCTTTAAAAATTGTTTGTATTACAAAAATTACTTCGCTATGTACCACCAAACTTTGTTTAAGAAAAAATGGCACGGATGCCAATTTTTAATAACAACAATTTTCTGCGATACATCTGCGGACACGGACGTCCGCAAAGAGCAAAGCAAAGTTTGGACTAGTATTTTCTGAAAAGTTTTTTTTCTTTAAAAATTGTTTGTATTACAAAAATTACTTCGCTATGTACCACCAAACTTTGTTTAAGAAAAAATGGCACGGATGCCATTTTTTCTTTGTAACCATTTTCATTTTTTGTGTTTATTTTTAAAAAAGAGCAAAGATTTTTGGTCTTGCTCTGGAGGCATAATAATGAAAACTTGGAAAAAATGTTTAATTGGTTTTGCTGGTGCCGCCGTTCTTTCATTCGGAGTTATTTCTTTTTCTTGCAGTAAAACTCCAGTTGTGGGAACAGCCGCAACCGCTTATGCAGAAACCTCTTCTATAGTTCCTGCAGATTCATTAAAAATTGTAGAAGCATTGCAAAATTCATTCCGCGCAATTAGCGACGGAGTTCTTCCTTCTGTTGTAGAAGTTGACGTTACAGAAACAAAAACAATTCAAACTGTAGATCCTTTTGACGACATTCGTCGCTACTTTTTTGGCGTTCCAGATGATGACGATAGCGGAAGTAGCAAAAAAGGCAGAACGCGCGAATATGAACAAAAAGGACTTGGTTCTGGCGTAATTGTTCGCAGAACAGGAGACACAATTTACGTTCTTACAAACAATCACGTTGCTGGCGATGCAACAAAAATTAGCATCAAATTAAACGACGGACGCACTTTTGACGGAAAACTTGTTGGTGCAGATTCAAGAATGGACATAGCTCTTGTTTCCTTTGAATCAAAAGATAAATCTATTCCAGTTGCAATTCTTGGCGACTCTGATGCAGTAAAAACTGGTGACATTTGTCTTGCAATGGGCGCACCACTTGGTTATAGCCAATCTGTTACGCAAGGAATTGTAAGTGCAAAAGGTCGTTCTGGTTCAGGAATTGGTAACATTAACGACTTTATTCAAACAGATGCGGCAATTAACCAAGGAAACTCTGGTGGCCCACTTGTAAATATTTACGGCGAAGTTATAGGAATTAACACTTGGATTGCTTCTCAGTCTGGTGGTTCGCAAGGTCTAGGATTTTCTATTCCAATCAATAATATAAAAAGTGCAATAGATTCATTTATTTCTAGCGGAAAAGTTGTTTACGGTTGGCTTGGAGTTTCTTTAATGCCAGCTAGTGATGAATATAAAGAAGCGCTTGGCGTAAAAGACATAGACGGTGCGCTTGCTGCACAAGTATTTATTGGTTCGCCTGCACAAAAAGGTGGAATGCGTCCTGGCGACTACATTATTTCTGTTGGCGGACACAAAGTAAAAGATGTAGACCAAGTTCAGCGCGAAGTTGGTAGATTAGAAGCAGGAAAAACTGTTGATTTCGTAGTTATGCGCGACGGAAAAGAAGTTACACTTCCTGTTAAAATAGAAGAACGCACAGAAAAAGTTTCTTCTGATAACGGAAAACTTTGGCCAGGCTTTATTGCTGCACCAATTACAGAAGACATAAAGAAGCAGTTTGAAATTGATACAGATAAAGGCGTTGTAGTAACAAATGTTTTAGCAAAATCACCAGCATCTGCACTTAGAATTCAACAAGGCGATGTTATTACAGCTGTAAACGGAAAAGCCGTAAAGAACTTAAAAGAATTTTACGCAGAACTTTCTAAAATAGACAAATCTGTTAATTTCGACGTTTATTCAAACGGCGGAACAATAACAACTGGAACGTATAAGTTTTAATTAGTCTAAATGTCGAGTTTT
>CAZJOU010000269.1:0-1130 GCA_964547685.1 uncultured Treponema sp.
AATGGCAAAATAAGAAAAATTTTAAATGGATTTCGTATAATTTCGTGGAAAATTTCGTGACCGCGCTCAAAAGTTTTTTCGTCAACGCGTTTAATGCGCTTAGAAAAAATGCCAAACGCATCTTTATAATAAAGAAAAATGCTAGAAGAAAACTGATTTCTGCGCTTGTACGACCAACAATTTTTGTCTTTAATTCCTTCGCTTACAAGAACAAGCGACGGCGAACTTTTATAAATAGACTGAACAATATCGCTTTCCATATTTTTTGGATAATATCCAACGTAGCGACCAACAATTCGCAAATTAGGATATGTGTCGCGAAGATTTTTTTCCGCAGAATGTAAAGTTTGCCCACGCGAACCAAGTAAATACAACGTTTTATAATGAGAATCCAAAATAGAAAGAATATTTATAACTGCAGAAAAAGGATTATATCGAACAGGAATTTCTTTTTTTAAGAAATTTGCTCCGTTTATAATACTTTTAGAAATTGGAATTATTAAATCTGCATTATTTATGCAATCTTGAAATTCGCCACGATGTCGCGCTTTTAATAAATCCCAAACAGAAAGAAAAACAATTTGCTTTGTTCCGGGTTTTGCCAAAAGTTCCAAAATTTCTATTTCTAAATCTTCCGGACGCAAAATATCAACAGGCACATCTAAAATTTTTATTCTTTGAATTCCCATATTTTCACCTAATTTATTATACAAACTTTATTAATTTATTGTAGGTTTTTGCCTAAAAATTTCTATTGATTGTTGAACGGCTGCAATTCCATACAAAGCGGCAGTTTCGCACCGCAAAATATTTCCCTTAAAATGAATTGGTAAAAAACCGGCAGCAAAAAGCGTTTCTATTTCTTTAGGACTTATTCCGCCTTCTGAACCAACAACAATAGCAACTTTTTTATTTTCTGAACCAAAATCAAAACCCTTAAAAACTTCGGCTAACGTTTTAGTTTTTTCGCTTCGTTCCCACAAAACCACAGCCACATTTGCCACATTTTGCAAAGAACTTCTAAAATCCGCAGAAAAACCACAAGATTTTTTCCAAAAATTAACACTTTCTTCTATATTAATAGGTTTTAAAACCTCTGTCGAAATTGGAGAACCACTTTGTTGACGCGC
>CAZJOU010000269.1:1230-2955 GCA_964547685.1 uncultured Treponema sp.
CATATTTGCAACGTAATTTTTTTAGCGTTTTCTTCTATTTTGCAAACCGTTGTATTTTGCAAAGTTCCGTCAGGAAGTCGCACTTGTAACATACTTCCAGTTTTTAAGCGAAGAACCTGATGTAAGTAGCGAAAATCTTTTCCGCTTATAAAAATTAAGCCTTGCTTGTTCGGAAATTCAGACGAAATAAACTGACGCATTTATTCAGCCTTTTTGCTAGTTTCTAAATCTTCACTTGCTTTTTTTGCTTCCGCTTCTACCTGAAGTTCTTTTAACGTTTTTGTAGATTTTACAAGAGAATTAAAATCTTTTGTATTTTTTAGTAAATCTAAAGCGGCATTAAGTTGAATGTCGTAATCTAAATCGTAAAGAGCCGTTGGTTTTGTTCTATTTACTTGAATTCGAATAAGACGTCGAAGTAATCTTTCGTTAAGATTATATTTTTTGTTCAATTCACTTGCATATTTTGCAATATCCGCTTCTGTCATATTCGGATTATTTTCTACATAATTATAAATTTCGTTAGAATCAAACAAATCAGAATATGCTTTTTCGTCTGCTTCTGTAAGTTTTGGATAAGTAACCTCTAAATCTGGCGGAATTCCAATTTTATCTATATTTGTGTCGCTTGGCGTGTAATAACGCGCAACAGTCATTTTTATTTCTTCGCCATTTCCAAGCGGAACAACTTGCTGAACAGAACCTTTTCCGTAACTTCGCGCGCCAACCAAATATGCAAGATGATTATCTTTTAGTGCGCCCGAAACAATTTCTGCGGCACTTGCCGAACCTTGATTTATTAGCACAACAATTGGAATGTTGTGAACAACAGTTTTATCTGCGCTTGCAGAATAAGAATTATTTTCAAAAGACAAACGACTTTTTGTAGTTACAATTGGACCTTCATCAATAAATTTATCTGCAACATCAACTGCGCTAGTAATAAGTCCACCAGGATTATCGCGCAAATCAATAATTAAGTTTTTAAAGTTTTTATCTTTTTTAAATGAATCTAACGCTTCTTGCACGCGAACTGGAGTATCTGGCGTAAATTGAACAAGTCGCATATAGCCAACGTTTCCAATCATTCCATATTTTACAGTTGGAACTTCTATTAAAGCGCGAACAAGTTCAACAGTAAATTTTACATTTTTTCCGCGTAAAATTGTAACTTTTACAGGCTTACCAACTTCGCCACGCAAATGCGACAAAACATCTTGCATTGTCATTTTTTCTGTAGGTTCGCCATCTATTTCTGTAATATAGTCGCCACTAACAATTCCCGCTTTTGCTCCCGGAGAATCTTCTATTGGCGAAGCAACTTCTACGTAAGCAGGTTTTCCTTCTTTAGATTCCAACGGTTTAGAAATAGAAAGTCCAACTCCACCAAAAGAACCGCTTGTTGTGTCAGACAAATCGCGCATTGTATCTTCATCAAGATAAGAAGTATAAGGATCTTTTAAAGAGTCCATCATACCTTTCATTGCGCCTTCGTATAAAACTTTTGGATCTACTTCGTCAACATAATTTTGAAGCACGAACTCGAAAACAGAATTAAATTGTCTTAAATATTGAAAACTACTTGTTCTGTCTGAAAAAGTGGAAGATTGAGCAAAACATTGCGAAGCACAAATAGAAAGCACAAAAAAAGAAGCAACAGAACAAAAACCTCTTAAAAATTTGCGGAAACTAACTTTCATATTTAATTTAGTATAGCGGAAAAAA
>CAZJOU010000270.1:0-2947 GCA_964547685.1 uncultured Treponema sp.
TGTGGCTATCAATCCAAAGTCCATAAGCACAACTAAAAATGTCTCCGCCAGAATTTGCTCCAAAAGTTATTCCGGCTGGCGAAAAATAGTCAACTACTAAACCGCTTGCAAACGCTCCGAATGCAAAAAGCGAAAAACAAATGGATAGAAAAATTTTTTTCATATTTGTCTCCACTTATTTTGTTTTAATCTGAATAACTTTTGCTCTTACAGAAACTTTGTAAGAAACGCTTTTTACATAAGAACCGCTTTTGTTTTCTTCTGACTGTTTTTCTACTGTATAAATAGGTTCAAAAATAGAATCGCCACCAAGTTTATAAGCTTCTTCTATTAAATTGTAATTTGCGTTAAGTTTTGCTCTTTTTAATGCTTCTGGATCTGAACTTCCAACAAGTTTTTTACCTACGCCAACAAATTTGCCACTTCCGTTCTCTGCTTGACCAATAAATGGTTCTGATGGTTCATAAATATAACCATATTTTCCAGAATCGCCAATCCATTCGCCTTTAACAGCGTCGTAACTTACAAATTCAGAAGTTCCAGATGCTGTTCCAATAATTGTGTAGTCATCGCGGTCCAAATAGGTGTTTAAAACCATTTGTTCAGATTTGATTTCGTTTGTAGACGAAACTTTTGTAATTGTGCTGCAAGAAGAAAGTGCAATTCCAGAAAGAATTAACATTCCTAATGCAATTTTCGAAATAATCTTCATATAAAGACTCCTTTTTTTTCTTAATGGCTTATATTACCCCCCCCCCGTACGCATTTGTCAATTAGGAATCTACTAGAATTACAAAATAAGGACTGCATGAAGGATTGTAAGGGCGCGCGAAGGTCGCAACCTACGGTTGCTCTCGAGTTTCCTACGGAAACTCGCAGCTGTTATTTGCGCGAGTTTGCTTGCAAACTCGGTAGTGAGCATAAGCGAACGTAGAACCCTGAAAAGCCTGACCTGAGCGAAGCGAATGGGCACGCCCAAATTCTGAATTTATAATTCTTCATTATAAATTATAAATTATGCATTATTAATTCTAAAAAAATAGTGATATAATATTCTTATTATGAAATTGGTAAAAAGTTTATTTGCTATTTTGGCGTTTGGTTTTGCAACTACGGGAATTTTTTCGCAAAATTCCAGCGATCCTTTTATAAATGATTATGTTAGCCGCGTTTGGACAGCGTCGGACGGACTTCCTGCTAATTCTATTACGGACATTATTCAAAAAGATGACGGCTACATTTATATTGGAACTTACGACGGACTTGTTCGCTTTGATGGCGTGGAATTTCTTACAATAAATAAAAATACAAATCCTAAGTTTAATTTTGTTTCGGCGCGAAGTTTGTTTCAGGATTCTAAAAATAATTTTTGGATTGGCGCAAACGATGAAGGAATTACGTGCATAAAATCTGACGGAACAATTTTGCATTTTACAACAGAAAACGGACTTCCAAACAATTCTATTCGTGCGATAACAGAAGATAAGCAAGGTCGCATTTGGATTGGAACTTCTTCCGGCGTTTGTTGGATTGTAAACGATAAAGTTGTTTTGCCAACTGGTAGCGAAACTTTGCCGAACGGCGGGCGCATTTTGGTAAAATCTATGTATTGCGATACCGCTGGTCGAATGTGGATTTGCACTTTAGACGATTCTGGGCTTTTGCTTTATTCAGAAAATAAATTTTCGCGTTACAATAATCTTAAAAAATTAGGAAATCGTGCAGTTGCAACGGTTTTTCAAGATTCGTCGGGCGCATTTTGGTTTGGAGTTTCGCCGCATTATGCTTTGTGTTTTGACGGAATTAGTGAAACTGTCTACGATTTAGGTTTTGGCGTTCAGCAAGGAACAACTGTAAACGTAATTTTCCAAGATTCGCACGAAAATATGTGGTTCGGAATGGATTTTGGAATTGCAATTTTGCACGGCGGGAAGTTTTCTTATCTTGACACAGATTCTGGCTTAACCGACGAAAAAATCTCTAGAATTATGGAAGACCGCGAAGGAAACATTTGGATTTCTACAGATCGAGGTGGAGTTCAGCGTTTTGGTCAAACAAAGTTTAAGACAACAACACTTTCTACTTCTATAAATGCGATTGCTTACGATAAAAATCGCGAATCTTTGTGGCTTGGCGGCGACACTGGACTTTTTTGTATGGTTCGTAACGAACTTGTAGAAAACGAAATTACTAGATATTGCAAAAATGTTCGTGTTAGGCACGTGGAAGTTACAAAAGATGGCGAACTTTTAGTAAGCACTTACGAAAGGCTAGGGCAATTAGTTGTAGATTCAAACGGAAAAATTACGTCTTACACAAAAGAAAACGGATTTTTAACTGGAAACAAAACTCGTGTTGCATTAAAAGCGTCTAACGGCGATTTGTACATTGGAACAACAACCGGACTTTCTATAATTGACGCAAAAACTGGAAAAGTTCAGTTTGTAACAAAAGACTTTGGAATTCAAAACGATTATATAATGTGCCTTTACGAAGATTCTGAGCAAAATATTTGGGTTGGAACAGATGGCGGCGGAGTTTTTGTTCTAAAAGATAAACAGCTTGTTGCATCTTACACAACGAACGAAGGACTTGCAGGAAACGTAATTTTTAAGATTGCAAACTTAAATCAGCCTAGCGAAATTTGGATTTGCACAGGAACTGGAGTTAGTCGCTATAAAGACGGAACTTTCTTTAATTTTAACGCAGGAAACGGAATGGGAACGGACAGCGTTTTTCAGATGATTCCTGATTACACAGAAAAAGTTTGGTGCACAAGTAACCGCGGCATTTTTAATGTTCGCATGGAAGATTTAGAAGCAGTTGCAAACGGCGAAAAAGAACATTTAGACGCAAAGTTTTTTGGTCGTTCAGACGGAATTGTTTCTGGAGGAGTTACTTCTACATCTCTTTCTGTAAAAGATGAACTTGGCCGCATTTGGTTTAC
>CAZJOU010000271.1:0-2946 GCA_964547685.1 uncultured Treponema sp.
AAATTTAATTTCCTAAATCTGCGTAAATCCGCGCTATCTGCGGGAAATTCACTTTTCCCAAAATCTATGGGTTTTTATAAACAGCGTAAAATGTTATAATTTTGTTATGAAAAAAAATGTCTTTAGTGTTATGTTTTTTCTTTTATTTTTTAACGTAACACTTTTTTGCGAACAGAATTATAAATCAACTTATATAAATGAACAAAATTATGCAGAATTTACGCTAGAAAACGGAATGCAACTTTTTATTTTAGAAGATTTTTCTTCTGCGCCAATTAGCGTAGAATTTTCTGTTCACGCAGGAATTAGCGCGCAAAATGCGGCAAACACAGGATTTTTTCCATTATATTCACGGCTTTTTAAGTATGCATCAAACGAAAATTCATTCTTAAAAGACTTAAAATCCGAATGTAACGCAGACAGTTCGCGCTATACAATTTCTGTTTCGCCAGAACTTTTGCCACAAGTTTTAGAAAATCTTTCTAAATGCGCTTTTTCGCCAGTTTTTACAGAAAAAGACATAAAGCGCGAATATTCAAACTTAAAAAACGAAGTTATGCAATTTGCGCCAACTCCTGCGGCCTTTATAAACACATCTATTGATTCTAGAATTTTTAAGGATTCGCCTTGGAAACAAGATTCTGGAATTTATCCGCAAATTTTTTCTAGCGCAAAGCCAAGCGAAATTCGTACAGTTCTTTCCGATATTGGAAAATTTTGGTATACGCCGCAAAATAGCGCGCTTTTTGTTAGCGGAAGCGTAAAAAAAGAAACAGTTTATGCGTTAGCCGAAAAATATTTTGGAGCGTATAAAGCGGCAGCAACTAGTGGAACGCTAGAAGCAGTAAAAGCAAGTGGAAACGCAAAAAAATTTGTTATGCACGACATTCAATTTAGCGAAGAAATGACGCAAATTGTAATTGAATACACTTCTCTTTCGCTAAACGAAGCAAATCTTGCAGCCGTTACGTTTAATTCTGACTATTCAACTTTAAAGAAAAATCTTTGTGAAAATCATTTGTTAAATATCCGCGGACCAGAATATATAAATGTTTCTTCTGCAAATCAAAATGGTTGTTCTAGGTTAATTTTTCAAACTTTGCTAGAACAAAACAAACGTTCTTCTGTTGAACAAGCGGAAAATTTTATTTCTACAATAAAAAACGCTACAGAAATTACGCAAAAAAACGAATTTTCTTTTGCAAAACGTTACGTAAACGAAACTTTTAATTCTGTAACATCAAGTTCGGCAAGTTTTATGAATTTCCTTTCAGAATTTTGGTCAATTTATGGACTTATAAAAAATAATAACGAAACAGAACTTTTGCTTGCAGAAAAACTTTTAAATCGTCCTAACGAAATAAATAATTTAAATATTGAAGATTTGGAAAAATCTTTTAAGAACGAAAATCCTTTTGTTTTTGTTTTAATAAATACAAAAAATTTTAACAAATACAAAAATGACTATTTAAGATTAGGTTACGAAGAAATTAATTCTAAAAATGGTTCTTGGTACACGCAAGAATTATTTAAAAATGCAGCAAAAGAAATTAAAATTACAGAAAATGAAGAAAAATCAAATCAGCAAATTAATATAGAAGAAAATCAAAAAATTTTTGCAGAACAAAATAAAAATTCAATTCAAAAATTTGAACTTTCTAACGGAATTCCTGTAACTGTAAAAACAAACCGCATAACTAGCGATGTTGCAATTCTTGTTTGTATTGACGGCGGAAAACTTGCAGAAAAAAATAAACCAGGATTTCAAACTGTAATTACAAAAGCGTTGGCGCAAAATATTCAAAAAGAAATTAACAAATATAAAATGCAACAAATGATTTTTGGTTATCCACAAATTTCTACGGAAACAAATTATTCTTACAGTTCTATTTCTGTTGAATGTTCAAAACAAGATATTGCGCTTTGCATTCGTTCTATTTCTGACGCGCTTGTTTTTGGCGAAATTAATCCAGCAGAAGCAGACAGTTACGTTTATTCTGTTCAAACTCAAAAGCGACTTTCGGATGCAAATCCTGTAAATCAAATGAATTTTAGAGCAATTAAATATTTTTATGATTCAACTTACATAAGAAATATTTTTGATTCAGAAAAAGATATTTTGCAAAAAACTTCTTATAAAGATATTCTTGCTTATTATCCGCGACTTTTGGACGCAAGTCTTTATAGCGTTGTAATTTCTGGAAATACAGATTCGGAAGCGGTTCGCTACGTTTTAGAAGAATCGCTTGGAATTTTGGCAACGCAAACAAATAGAAATGACGAAAAGCGAAAAGAAGTTGTTCCACCGCCAGATTTTCCGCAAAAAGTAAGAAAAATTAACTTAAAAATTCGTCATCTTTTTTATACAGACGTAAAAGCAGAAGACGCTGGACCAATGCCAGCAATTTTAGTTCCAACAAAAAACTTTGCAGATCCGCTTGAATATTGGTTTAAAACGCCAGAAATTCAAAATACTGATTCTGTTCTTTTTGACGCAATTTTATTTAGATTTTCTGAAAATTTGAAAAATAACGGCGCAAACGTAAAACTTTTTACTCCAACAAGCGAATTTCGTTGTGCGGGAATTAGTTTCTTAAATGTTGAACACACAAGTTTTATAGAAGAAACTTACAAAAAAACGCTTTTTGAATTTAGCAAAAAGTTGAACGACGAAAATTCTTTTGAAAGCGAACAAATAAAAAATGCTTGGATTTTAAACAAACTTTCGCAAACTCAAACTAATTTAGGAACGGCAAAAATAATTGCGTCGGAAAGCGTGGCGCAAAATTATTTGGAAAATTACGAATTTTTGTTAAGCGCAAATTCCGCAGATTTTTTGCGCGTGCTTAACAAATACTTTTTAGAAGAGCCACTTTTGCAAATCTATTCTAGCGACGCAAAGAAATAATTAGCATAAATATGAACTTTTAGTTGGTTCATCAAAAT
>CAZJOU010000272.1:0-2927 GCA_964547685.1 uncultured Treponema sp.
GTGTGTTCCATATCAATAAATTCTAAAAGTTGAACGGAATAACCTGCGCTTTCTAAAAGTTCTCCACGCAAAGCATCTGTAACCAAAGCGGAAAATCTTTCTTTTATAATTCCGTATTTTAAAAGTGGCGCAAACTCTTCTGGCGCTAAATTTTTGTTTATTTGGCTATTTATTTCGTGCTGGCAGCAAGGAACGCTAAGAATTGCTTTGCAATTATGTTTTACAGCGTAATTAAGTGCAAAATCTGTTGCTGTGTCGCAAGCGTGTAGCGTAATTACGATGTCTGGACTATTTTTGTAATTGTATTCAGCAATGTTTCCTATATCAAAAGTTAAACCTGTTAAGTTAAGTTCAGAAACAATCTTGTTGCAATATTCAATTACATCTTTTTTTAAGTCCAAGCCTAAAATTTCAACTTGTAAATGTTTTATTTCTGTTAAAAAATAATGAACTGCAAACGTTAAATACGATTTTCCGCAACCAAAATCTGCAATTCTAATTGGTCGGTCAGAAACTTGTTTTTGAACTTCTGGCAAAATGTCATTTATAAATTCTAAAAATCTATTAATTTGTCTAAATTTGTCATATTTTGAATTTATAACTTTTCCGTCACTTGTCATAAGTCCAAGCAAAACCATAAAAGGAACAGGATTTCCTTCTGGAATTAAATAATTTTTTTGCCGATTTTGCTGATTTTTCCAAATAATATTTTGCGCTTTTTTTGCACTTTCTGCGCTTTTTTCGCTAAGTTTTTTTGCAATCCTAGTTACTTTGCCCTTTTTATTTCCTAAATATGTAATTTCTTCTGTATCGGTTCGCACAACGCAATTTTTAAAAGTTGTTCCAGCATGCGTTTTTATAAATTCTTCTAATTCTGATTCAGTTTTTTGTTCGTGAAAAGCTTGTGTTTTTGTAAATGCTTCTAAAAAATATGCGGTTTTATTTGAATTATTCGAAGCGTTAATTTTTATTCTTAAATAGTCGCGTCCTAAAAGTTCTTTTACATTTTTTGACGGTTTACTGAATGTGCAAGAAATAATCATAGCAGATTTAATGTATACCAAATTAAAAAAAAATGATATATTTATCTTTATGGGTAAAAGCATTGTTTTTGTAAACCAAAAAGGTGGAGTTGGAAAAACAACTTCGTGCATAAATATTGGAGCTTATATTGCGCTTTCTGGCAAAAAAGTTCTTCTTGTAGATTTTGACTCGCAAGGAAATATGTCTAGCGGAGTTGGTGTTTCTAAAGATAAGCCAACAATTTACGAACTTATTGCAGGTCAGGTTGCTGCGGAACAAGCAATTAAACATACGCCAGTAAAAAATTTGGACGCAATTAGTGCTTCTATAGATTTGTCTGGTGCCGCAATAGAACTTGTAGAACAAGATAATCGAGAATTTTTCTTAAAAAATGTTCTTGACCCTTTAAAATCTGTGTACGATTATATTTTAATAGATTGTCCGCCTTCGCTTGGTATTTTAACGTTGAATGGACTTGCCGCTGCAGATCAAGTTTTGGTTCCTATGCAATGTGAATATTTTGCTTTGGAAGGAATTACGCTTTTATTAAAATCTGTAAATAAAGTTCAGCAAGGAATAAACCCGAACTTAAAAATTGGCGGAATATTTTTTACAATGTACGATTCTAGAACACGTCTTGCACAAGATGTTGTTATGCAAGTAAAAACGTATTTTAAAGATGTTGTTTTTAATACAATAATTCCTAGAAATGTAAGACTTTCAGAAGCGCCTTCTCGTGGACTTCCTATTTGTAATTATGACCCAGAATGTGCCGGCGCAAAAAGTTATGAAAAACTTGCAGAGGAGATAATGCATCGTGGCTAAAAAAGGTGGATTAGGACTTGGTCGCGGACTAGACGCTCTTATGGGCGGTGGTTCTGCTCTTTCTGGACTTGGAAGCGCAAAAGATATTCAAAAAGACGAAAATGGAAATCCAATAAATTTGCCCGCTGGCGTTACAGTTGATTCTGACGGAACTTTGTGGGCAAATCCTGTTGATTTTATTGCAAATCCAAAACAACCACGAACAGAATTTGACCAGAAAAAACTAGAAGAACTTGCAGATTCTATTCGCGAAAACGGCGTTATTGAACCAATTATTATTGAACCAACAGAAAATGGCAAATTTTATATTGTTGCTGGTGAACGCAGAACTCGTGCTGCACTTTTAGTTGGTTTAACAAAAGTTCCTGTTCAAATTAGAAAGTTTGACGAAATTCAGCGACTTCAAGTTGCTTTAATAGAAAATATTCAGCGTGCAGACTTAAATCCGATTGACGAAGCGCAAGCGTATTACAATCTTATGGAACTTGGCGAACTTACGCACGAAGAAGTTGCAAAACGAGTTGGAAAAAATCGTTCTACAGTAACAAATGCGGTTCGTCTTTTAAAACTTCCTGATGATATGAAAAAGTCGCTTATAGACGGACAAATTACGCCAGGACACGCGCGCGCTTTGCTTAGCGTTACGAATCCAGCAGACCAACGCATTATGTTTGGAAAAATTGTTGGAAGTGGCTTAACTGTTCGCGATGCAGAAGAACTGGCGCAAAGTTATAATAACGGCGGACGCGCTGCTAGCAAAAAGGCAGAAAAGAAAGTTCAAAGGAAAGACCCAGAAATTGCACGAATTGAACAAAAATTTATTGATATTTTTGGTACAAAAGTTAATGTAAAAGGAACGCTAGAAAAAGGTTCTATAGAAATTAGTTATTTTACAAAAGACGATTTAGACAGACTTTACAATATAATTGTGCAAAATAAAGAGTAGATTTTTTATCGTTTTGCAATTTTCGTGTCATACTCGGGCTTGACCCTGCGATGTTTTCGTAAGGAAACTCGTTTAGTATCTCTATAAGTAGTAGATTGCCGTGTCAAGCACGGCAATGACACATTAAGCAAGC
>CAZJOU010000273.1:0-2921 GCA_964547685.1 uncultured Treponema sp.
GTCAATTTTTTCTTGACATATTGACCAAAATTGTCAAAATGATTTATCTTTGAAAAATAACACTTTTGAAGTATAATATTTTGGATAAACGAATAGGAGCAAAAATGGCATTGCGTCGTGTTGTAATTACTGGATTGGGAGCAGTTAGTCCTGTTGGAAATAATGTAAAAGAAAGTTGGAACGCTATAAAAAACGGAAAAAGTGGCGCAAATAAAATAACTCTTTTTGATTCAACTGATTATCCTGTTCAAATTGCAGCAGAAGTCAAAAATTTTGATGTTACACAATATGGCATAGAAAAGAAAATGCTTAGAAAAATAAACAGACAAACTCGCTTTTTAATTGCGGCAAGTTTAGAAGCAGTTAATGATTCTGGCTACACAAAAGAAAATATTGGAAAAGAAAATATTGGAATTATAAATGGCGTTGGAATTGGACTAAACGAAGCGGTAGAAGCCGGATTTAAAAAATACGATGATCCAAATTGTGGCGTAAACAGATTGCCGCCATTAACGGCTCCACTTTCGCTAAATAACGAAGCCGCCGCAAACGTAAGTATGTTCTTTAATATCCACGGACCAGCTTGGACGCTTTCTACAGCGTGTTCTTCTGGCACAGATTCAATAGGACTTTCTTTAGATTTAATTAGACTTGGCCGCATTGATATGGCGTTGGCTTGCGGTTCTGACGCTAACATAACAGGTTTTAACGTTGGTTGCTACCAAGTTTTGCAAGCACTTACACCAAATTATAACGATAACCCAGAAATAGCAAGCCGACCTTTTGATAAAAATCGTTCTGGCTTTGTTATGGGCGAAGGCGCAGCCGTTTTGGTTTTAGAAGAACTTGAACACGCAAAAGCGCGTGGCGCAAAAATTTACGCAGAAGTTGCAGGTTTTGGTTCTACAAGCGACGCTTACCACATTACTGCCCCACGCGAAGACGGAGCGGGCGGTGCCGAAGCAATGCGCCTTGCGCTAAAAGACGCAGGACTAAAACCACAAGAAATTCAATATTATAATGCGCACGGAACTTCTACATCTGCAAATGATAGCGCAGAAAGCGCAATGATAAAAACTGTTTTTGGCGATTACGCTTATAAATTGCATATTTCTTCTACAAAATCGGAAACTGGGCACATGATTGGCGCGGCTGGAGCGATAGAAGCAATTGTTTGCGTAAAAGCAATGGAAGAAAGTTTTGTTCCGCCAACTGCAAATCTTGACGAACCAGATGTAGAGCACGGTTGCGATTTAGATTATACGCCAAAAGTTGGTGTAAAATGCGAAATTAACGCAGCTGCAAGTTGTTCGCTAGGTTTTGGCGGACACAACGGATGTATTGTGCT
Organism: uncultured Treponema sp.; assembly: GCA_964547685.1. Taxonomy (GTDB): domain Bacteria; phylum Spirochaetota; class Spirochaetia; order Treponematales; family Treponemataceae; genus Treponema_D. The sequence goes on from CAZJOU010000273.1 coordinate 1,349, forward strand.
AAAGAAGTTTAAAGAATAGCGAAAAGCAGGCGTTGCGGGTGGCGTTTGAACCCGCACGGTGGGTAGACGAAAAGCCGAAGGCTTTGAGGCGTAGGGCGGTCGTCCGCCCTTTTTAGAAATGTAAACTAAAAAATCGTCATTGCGAGGCAAAGCCGAAGCAATCTAAAATTGGTTTTATTGTTATTTTGGATTGTCACGCCTGCGGCTTGCAATGACAGTTATAAATTAGGAGTTTTATATGCCAGTTATTAAACCAATGGTAAGAAGCAGTATGTGTATTAATTCGCATCCAGTTGGATGTGCAAAAGATACAGAACGACAAATTGAATATGTAAAAGCGCAAAAGGCAAAACGCGGAACAAAAAGCGTAAAAGAAGGCGGAAAAGGTCCTAAACTTGTGCTTGTACTTGGATGTTCTACAGGATACGGACTTGCAAGCCGAATTACTGCTGCATTTGAATACGGAGCAGACACGATTGGCGTTTCTTTTGAAAAGCCAGCGACAGAAAAAAAAGGTGGAACTCCGGGTTGGTACAACAATGCCGCTTTTGACAGAGCAGCTGCAAAAGATGGACTTTTTTCAAAGACATTTAGCGCAGACGCTTATTCTAACGAAACTCGCGCAATGATTATTGACGAAATTAAAAAAACAGGAAAAAAAGTTGATTTATTAATTTATTCGCTTGCTTCGCCAGTTCGCTCTGACCCAGAAAAAATTGACCCAACAACAGGCCAGCACGTTCTTTATAAATCTGTTATTAAACCTATTGGTAGCGTTTATGCAGGAAAAGCTATTGATATTATGACAGAAACTTTAAAAGAATCTTCTGCAGAACCTGCAACAGAAGAAGAAGTAAAAAATACAATTAAAGTTATGGGTGGCGAAGATTGGCAACTTTGGATTGACGCTTTAAGTAAAGCTGGCGTTTTAGACAATGGATTTAGAACAGTTGCATATTCTTACATTGGACCAAAATTAAGTCACGCAATTTATCGCGATGGAACTATTGGTCAGGCAAAAAAAGATTTGGAAGCAACTGCACTTCGCTTAAACGAACAGTTAGAAAAATCTGTTGGTGGTGCAGCTTACGTTTCTGTAAACAAAGGACTTGTAACGCGTTCTTCTGCGGTAATTCCAATTATTTCGCTTTATTTGTCTGTATTGTTTAAAGTTATGAAAGAAAAAGGAACGCATGAAGGTTGTATTGAACAAATGGAACGTTTGTTTGCAGAACGACTTTATACTGGCGAAAACGGTTCGGCAGGTAAAGTTCCAGTTGATTCTGAACACAGAATTCGCATTGACGACTGGGAAATGGCAGACGATGTTCAAGCAGAAGTTGCGCGCCTTATGGACGGCGTAACTCAAGAAAATCTTGCCGAAAGGTGCGACCTAGAAGGTTACAAACACGACTTCTTAAATATAAACGGTTTTGACGTTCCAGGAGTTGATTACAACAAAGAAATTACAGATATGTCATCTTTGGACTAATTTTTTTTACAAAATTATAGGTTTTGGGAAAAAGTGAATTTCCCGCAGATTTCGCTGATTTACGCAGATTTAGGAAATTAA
>CAZJOU010000274.1:0-2918 GCA_964547685.1 uncultured Treponema sp.
TGTCAAGCACAGATAATTTTTCGTTACAGAGATTCTGAAATAAATTCAGAATGACATTTTCTAAAAATCTATAACTTTGTAAAATATCAAACAAATATCGCAAAAAAAGGAGCGGAATGTGACTGCGTTGGAAAAAAATTTGATTTTTAATCTTTTAAAAGCCGCTTCTGATAATTTTTACGGTTACTTTTCGCCAGAATTTTTGGAAAAACCAAATTTTGTTGACGATGAAGTGGCGAAAAACGCTACGAATGTGGCAACTTCTAAAAACGAAGTGAAACCGCAAAGTGCGATGTTTTCGACAAGCTTAACCAACGCGGACGAACCGCCGAAAACACAAATGCCACAAGAAGCGCAATCCGCTGGCATTACGTTGGAAACGCTAAATAAAAAAATTCTTGAATGTTCAAGATGTCGGCTTAGTCAAAAAAGAACTCACATTGTTCCTGGTCAAGGCGTAGAAAACCCTGAAGTTTTAGTAATTGGCGAAGGTCCTGGCGAAGAAGAAGATAAGCAAGGATTACCTTTTGTTGGTCCCGCAGGAAAACTTTTAGACAAAATGCTTTCTGCAATTCAACTAGACAGATTTACAAATTGTTACATTGCAAATACTGTAAAATGTCGCCCGCCCTATAATCGCGATCCAGAAAAAGACGAAGCAGAAGCGTGTCGTTCATTTTTAGATGCACAAATTCACGTTTTAAAGCCCAAAATGATTCTTGCACTTGGAAAAGTTGCCGTTAGAAATCTTTTAAAAATTGAAGGAGAATTTTCCTTAAATAAATACAGAGGAAAAATTTTTGAATATAACAAAGTTCCGCTTGTTGTAACGTATCATCCAAGCGCACTTTTAAGAAACATTGAATTTAAAAGGCCAGCTTGGGAAGATTTAAAATTTTTTAGAGCAAAACTTACAGAAATTTCACCAAATTACGCAAAGGACTTTAAGGCAAAATGAAATATCTTCAAATTGTCTTAAACATTCCTATAAACCAAAGTTTCACTTACAGTTGGATTCCAGACGAAAAAAACTTACCAGAATTAGAACCAGAAATTGGAAAACGCGCAGAAGTTCGTTTTGGAAACAGAAAAATGATTGGATTTATTGTTTCTGTAAACGATGAACTTCCGAAAAATTGTCCCGTAAGCAAAGAAAAAATCCGTTCTGTTAATAAAATTTTAGACAAAGAGCCACTTTTTTCACAAGAAATTTATTCGCTAGCATTATGGATTTCTAATTATTACATTTGTTCTATTGGCGAAGCAGTTTTTTCTATAATTCCTTCGCGAGCAAAACGCGAAAGTAGTTCACAAGGCTTTTCTTTTGAAGAAGATTTTTCGGAAAAAGAAAATTCTTTAAGCGAAGAGCAAAGTGCCGCCATAAAAGCAATTACTGACTCTGCAGAAAAAGGCAGTGCTGTTTACCATTATTTATACGGACAAACAGGAAGCGGAAAAACCGAAGTTTTTTTACAATGTGCAAAATGGCTTTTAGAGCGCGGAAAAGGCGTAATTTATCTTGTTCCAGAAATTGGACTTACTCCGCAAGTTGTAAAATCTGTTACTGCAAGATTTGGAAACACTGCTGCAGTTTTACATTCTGGCCTTACGCCTAGCCAAAAATTAAGCGAATGGAAACGCATTATGCACAAAGAAGCACGCATTGTAATTGGCGCACGAAGTGCAGTTTTTGCGCCTGTTCCCGATTTAGGAATGATAATTATTGACGAAGAACATGATGGCTCTTACAAATCTGGAGATACGCCGCGATACCACGCAAGACAAGTTGCAATGCACAGATGTTCTTCTTTAAAAATTCCACTATTAATGGGAAGCGCAACGCCAAGCGTAGAAGCTTGGCAACTTATGAAAACTGGAAGATTAATTCGCCACACTTTAACAAAACGCTTAGCTGGCGGCGCAATGCCAAAAATTAAAATTATTGATCTTTCTAAAATTAGCACAGATGATTGCATTAGCGATGAACTTGCTGGTGAAATTAGAAAAACTTTAGAAAATAAAAAACAAGCAATTCTTTTCTTAAACAGACGCGGATTTACACATTTCTTTAGATGTAATTCTTGTGGTTACGAAATAAAATGCAAAAATTGTTCCGTTCCTATGACTTACCACAAAACAGAAAATCGATTAAGGTGCCATTATTGCGGTTGGTCAATTCAACCTCCAAGTTCTTGTCCAAAATGTTCTAGTTTAGACGTAGGCTACAGTGGCTTTGGAACTGAATACATAGAAACAGAAACTCGAGTAAAGTTTCCGAACGCAAAAATTGTTAGGGTTGACACAGATTCTTTAACAAAAAAAGGCGAATTAGAAGAAAAACTTAATGACTTTAGAAACGGAAAGTACGACATTATGCTGGGAACGCAAATGGTTGCAAAAGGATTAAATTTTCCAAATTTGCAACTAGTTGGTGTAGTTCTTGCAGATACAGGACTTCACTTGCCAGATTTTAGAGCAAACGAGCGAACTTTTAGCTTAATAACGCAAGTAGCTGGAAGAGCCGGAAGATATTTTCCAGACGGAAAAGTTTTTGTTCAAACTTATAATCCGTTAAAAGAGCCAATAAAATTTGCTTGTTCTGGTCAAATAGAAGCGTTTTATAACTATGAATTAGAAATGCGAAAAGCGTTGGGGTTTCCGCCATTTTCGCGGCTTGTTCGCTTAGTTTTTAGAAGTCCAAACCAAAAGATTGCCGAAAAATTTGCTTTAGACGCAACAGAAATATTAAAAACAAAATGCACAAAAAATACAGACATTATAGGACCGGCGGAATGTCCAATCTTAAAAATAAGCCAAAATTTTAGATACCAAGTTATTTTGCGCGGAATTAATATTTCGGAAATGCAAATTGCCGTAAAAGATTTAATGTACAATTATACGCATCCGGCTTCTGTTTA
>CAZJOU010000275.1:0-2892 GCA_964547685.1 uncultured Treponema sp.
GCAGAAACCGGCTTTTGCGAACACTTGCAGGGTCGGGCTGCGAAGCAGCCGCTATATAGTTTTCCTATGCGGCCTGCACCGTGTGCAGCAAAAACGGATTTCTGCGGAAGCATAGACAATTTTGATAAATCAACTAAAAGTCGACATTTGGGCTATTAATTTTCCATACATAGTTTTTTTTTAAGAAAAATACTAAACTTTAAGAATGAGTTTTCGTTGTCCGCGTTGTCAAAAAAAAGAAGAATTTTGTCTTTGCAAATATACTACCGAAATTGACTCTGGCGTTAAATTTGTGCTTTTAATGCACCCAAAAGAAGTAAAGAAAAATCGCACAGGAACTGGTTGGATAACGCGCATTTCTTTAAAAGGTTGCGAAATTTTTGAAGGTTTGGATTTTTCGCAAAATGAACGTCTTTCTTCACTCTTAAACGACACGCAATACTTTCCGGTTCTTTTGTATCCGGGCGAAGATGCTTGGAATGTAACCAAACAAGGTTTTTCACAACAAGTTGGCGGACGCACAATTTTAGCAATTATAATTGACGCAACTTGGTTTTGTAGCAGAAAAATTATTCAACATAATGAATGGCTGCTAGCGCTACCAAAACTTTCTTTTGCAGGGAGTTATCGTTCCATTTTTACGTTTAAAAAAGAACCGCGCCCAGAATGTATTTCTACAATAGAAACTTGCTATTATTTAATAAAAGAACTGCAAACTGTTGGTCTTGCTAATAAAAACGCAGACCCCGAACCGCTAATGAACGTTTTTAAGCAAATGATAAAAGACCAACTTCGCGCAGAAAACGAACGCATTTTAGGTTTGCGACCAAATGTACACGGTTGCGACGCAAAATACACAAAATTAAAGGAAATCCCTAATTTTTAAATGATATTTAGCAAAAAACTATAGTATTTGGGAAAGTGAATTTCCCGCAAATTTCGCGGATTTACGCAGATTTAGGAAATTAGATTTATGCAAACTAATAAAAAAAAATCCTAAAAAGTGGGACGCAGGCGAAAAATGAAAGGGCCCAAGGAAGCGTAACATCGAAGATGTAAGCGGACTGGGAAGGTTCGTTTTTCGCCGTCGCTGGGACCCGCTTTTTAGGATTTTTTTTAATTGCAACACAATTTTTCTGTAGATTCCTGTGTCAAGCACAGGAATGACACGAAAATTTCAAAATCTATACTTTTTTAACGCGAAAACGGCATTGTTGCGTCGGGTTCGTATTCACCGCAAAGAGTTGCAAACATTGCTTCTAATGTGTAGCCGCTCCAACTGTAGCCTAGTATAATTTCGTTTGCCCAATCTAAGCCAAAAGAATATGTTGGCGACATAATAGAAAAAATTACAACGTTTTTGCCTTTATTTTTTAATTGTTCGGCAATTTGCGCGCTTCGTTCGTTTGCTACAAGAAAAATAATTGTATCGTACGAATCGTAAATTTTTGCAATGTTTTCGCTCATCCAAGCAGTTTCGTTTGGACCAAGTTCGTAGCTAAATCTAAATTCGCCAACATTGGAAAATCGTTTTTTTCCTTCTGTAAAAAAGCGCGGCAGAGAACCGCAAAGCAAAACTTTTCCAGCATTTTGGCTTGTTGTACGCGCGTTTGCTTTTTTGTAAAAAGTAATTGAACGGCACGCTTGTTGCAAAAAGAATTTATCGCCTTCTTTATCTGGAATATATTTACTTATTTCAGACGCATTTGGATATAGCGGCGCTGCATTTCCGCCCTTAAAATATTCAAGTTTTGCTTTTATAACGCGAAAAGCCGCATCTTTTACTCGCGCCTTAAAAGATTCATCTGTTTGCATTAAAGAAAGATTACTTGTCCACAAATTTTCGCCAAGATGTGCAGTTGTAGACGAAATTACAATGTCGTTTCCAGCTTCTATTGCCATTCTAAAAGCCGCAGAAACAGAACCAGCGTACATTGTTGCTCCGTTCATCATCATATCATCTGTAATAATTAAGCCTTCGTAACCAAGTTCGCCACGCAAAAGGTCTGTTAAAAAATATTTAGAAAGACTTGCAGGCGCACCAGTTTTGTCTATTTGCGGAAAACTTAAATGCCCGCTCATAACCGCTGGAACTTTTTCTTTTATTAACATTTCGAACGGAACAAGTTCGCGATTTTTAAAAGTTTTCCAATCAATATTTATTTCTGGAAGATTTATGTGCGAATCGTAATTTGTGTCGCCATGACCTGGAAAATGCTTTACCGTTGGAATTACGCCCGCAGAAATGCTTCCGTTTGCCCAAGCAATTCCTAAAATTCCAGCTTTTTCTGGGTCGTCGCCAAAAGAGCGAGTTCCAATAATTGTAGAATCGTGGTCTGTAAAAAGATCAACAGTTGGCGCAAAGTTCATATTTATTCCAAGTGCTTTAATTTCTCGGCTAATATAATACGCAGAACACCAAGCATCTACCGGAAAACCGCCTGCGCCAATTGCCATATTTCCTGGCGTAATTGCGGTTTCGCCCTTTACGTGGCGAATCCAACCGCCTTCTTGGTCTGTTGCAACAAAAAGTGGAATCTTAAAACGGCGCGAAGCAGCACTTCTTTGCAAAGAAGAAATAGATTTTGCAACAAGATTTATATCGTCTGTATTCCAGCCAAAAACTTTTACGCTTCCTAAACCGCGTCCACCAACCCATTGATACAAAAGATTATCTGGTTCAGCTCCTGCCCAACCAAACATAAGAATTTGGCTTAAAAGTTCTTCGTCTGTCATTCTGTCTACAAGAAATGTCGCTAAGTTTTCGTTTGGAAAGTCGCTCCAAAAAGTTGCATTTTCTGGAATTTTTGTTTGTGAAATTAAAACGTTGCAAAAGCAAACTCCAACTAGAAGAGCGAAAAACTTTTTCATAATTAATAATTTTACAAAAAA
>CAZJOU010000276.1:0-2890 GCA_964547685.1 uncultured Treponema sp.
GGTGACCCTTTGATTGCGAACCAAATGCTCTACCAACTGAGCTATATCCCCAAAACTTTTTCCATTTTACATTTTGTTCAAAACATTTTCAACTGCTTCTTCATTTTCTGGGCCAACAACTGCAAACCAGCGCGAACTTTCGCTTAGCCAATATTTTTTAAACACTCGTAAAACATCTTCTGCAGAACAGTTTTTTACAATATCTGTAAGTTTGTCCGCAGAATCAATATCACCAAACTGCAAAAGGCTTGCCGCCATTCTAGAAGCAACGCCACCAACCGTTGCTTGTGTTGCGTATTTATTGTTTATGTACGAATTTTTATAACCTTGCAACCTACTTTCCAAATCTTCCGTTAAAAAAGAACCATCACTATTTTTTCCGCTAATCAAAGTTCCTTTTTCCATAAAATCACATGCTTCGCTAAAAGCCTTCGGCAACTGTTCAAAATCCGTAATTCTAAAAAACATATCTGCGCCAAAAGCCGCATCGCTAGAAGAAACGCTACTAGAAGGCGTGTAACAAATTCCATATTTTTCGCGAACAACATTAAAAAGCACATCACTAAAAATGTTAGACGCAACTCTAGCAATCGGATAATCTTTAGAATCAACATTTGGCGAAACAAACGCACGTAAAGCAATTCCTGCGCCACTTGCATTATCTTGAGACAAAACAACTGGAGTTCCGCTAATTTCAATTTCTGGAATCTTATCACTTTTTAAAGTATTTTTTAACGCACTTAAAGTTCCAAACGTTTCGTTCAATTTTTCTAAAAGATATTCCGAATCAATTTTTCCGCTAGCAACAATAGAAATTCGTCTTGAATCTTTTAATGTTTCATAATGATTTTTTATTGCGCTTAAAGTTATATTTTCAATAGACTCTTGATTTACAGAAGTTTCTGCTTCGTACGGATGATTTTGATAAATAATTTTTTGCATATAATACGAAAGCATTCCGCTAGGACTGTTCATTTCAGAAACTACATTTTGACGTAAATTTTGCATTAAAAGATTATATTCGCGCTCCGAAAATGTTGGCGAAAAAAAACAGTCGGCAAAACGTTCAAAAGTTTTGTCAAAATATTTTTCTATACAAGTCATTCCAAAAACAGAGCCATCATTTATTGAATAATTCGAAAATCCACCTTGAGTTTCGTACGAAAAAGATTTTAAATCTTCGTAACTAAATTTTTTTGAACCAGAAGACATTAAAGTTAGCGTTGCATCTTCTAATCCGCTTGTTTCCGGCGTAAGATATTCAACTCCGCCTTTAATAACAACATAAACTGCCGTTAAACCACTTTTTTCATCATTTTTTATGTAAACTGGAATTTCGTTTTTTAGCAAAAATTTTTGAACTTCGGAAGCAAAGCAAGTTGAAAAAACAAGCGTAAAAAATAAGAAAATCAATACAAATTTCTTTTTCATCTATTTTTCTCCAAAGATTTTTCGTTTCTGTTTACAGAAATTTCTTCAAAACCAAATTTTTCAAATTGATTTTTTGTTTTTTCGTAAACTTCAGGGCTTACCAAAACCGTAACAAGCGGATTTTTCTTTTCTATATATTTATTTACAAAGTCAATAAGTTGAACATTTGTAATTTGCGACATTTTTTCGCTATAAGTGTAATAATAATCCTCGCCACAAACCGTCCACCAAAATCTTACAGTAGATAAAAGTCCTTGTGCCGTTTGACTTTGAATTATGTTATCATCTTCTAGTCTTGCACAAACTTTTTTAAGTTCATTTTCAGTTGCTTCCTCTGCTGTTTTTTCTAAAACTTTTGGTAGCGTTTCTGCAAAATATTTTGCTCTTTCTGCAACATCAAGTTCTGGCTGAACTAACATTGCATAAAAACTTAAAACTCCGCAAGTTTTTCGCGTTTGGTAACCGCCACCAACATAGTTTGAATCTGGAATTCCTAAAAGTGGATTATTTACTAAATCATTTTTAAAAATTCCAGCCGGATTTTCCATTAAATTAGAAAGAATATCAATTGAATAAGTGTCTTCTATTTCGTAAGCAGCATCTGGTCCACGATATTCAACAAGAATTTGTGCAAGTTCATTAGAAATTTTATCGTAAGGCATAACTTTAAAAACTGGCTTTTCAAACGGATTTTCTGAATGTCTTACCATTCCTTTTGCAAATGGATTTTTGCCTTTTTTCCAAGAACCAAAAATTTTTTCGACCATTGTATAAACTTCATCTGGATTCACATCGCCACCAACAAAAACTGCCGCATTGTTTGGAATATAATAAGTTTTTTGAATTTTTTTAAGTTGAGAAAGCGTTGCCACACGCACAGAATCTTCTGTTCCGCTAGAAGTCATTGTGTAAGGCGCATCAGAAAAAAGTAAATTTGTTCGTGCTTCCATTAAAATGTGCGAGCTGTCCGACGCGCTTCCGTTAATTTCTGAAATTACAACTTTTTTTTCCGCTTCAAATTCGTTTTTGTCCATTTTTGGACTTCTTATTGCTGCCGACCAGAACTCCAAACCCTTTTCGGTCATTTCAGAAGGAACTGTAAAATAGTAATTAACACATTCAAGTCCAGTAGAACCGTTCCATTCAGAAACTCCTAAATCGCTTAAAGCACGGTTTACGCTTGCCGCATCTTTGTAAAGCGAGTTTCCCTTAAACATCATGTGCTCGTAAAGATGAAAAAGTCCCGCATTTTCCGCACTTTGCGTATAAGCACCGCAACGAACCGCAATTTCTATGTACGTTAGCGGCACATTGTGATTTTCCGCAACAAAAAGCGTAAGTCCGTTTTTAAGTTTGTATTCGTAAAGATTTTCAATCGGCGTGCTTTCCGCAAATCCTAAACCACAAAGCAAAGCCACAACCAAAACAAAAAAAGAATGTTTTTTCATATAACCTCTGT
>CAZJOU010000277.1:0-2888 GCA_964547685.1 uncultured Treponema sp.
AATGTCACTACTACTAAGGTTGACAAGGACTATCCCGAAAATAAGCTGACTGGTGCGGTATTCCATATCTATGCGGATGCCGATAAAAACGGCGAATTCAACGCAGATATCGATACTTTCGTAATTGCACTGAATGAAACCGATATCGGCATCTATCTTGCAGAAGGCATCCGTTATGGTGGGTACTTCCTTTACGAAGAAACCGCTCCTGTGGGCTATGTCAAGGATAACACCTACCACTATTTCGAAATCCGCAATGATGGTGAAACTATCACAGTCGAGAATATGGCCGGCATTGGATTCACGAACAAGCCTGTCACTGGCGAGCTGGAACTGACCAAGACCGATATAGCAGATGGCAAGCCCCTTGCCGGTGTCGGCTTCCGTATTAAGGACGCAGACGGAAATGTTGTAGCCGAGGGTTATACCGATGAAAATGGCATTGCCAAGTTTACACTTGGATACGGAAAGTATACCTATTCTGAATTTGATCCTCTCGAGGGCTATGTTGCAAATACCGATGAGTATCCGTTTGAGATCACCGAAGACGGTCAGATTGTCAAAGCAAGTATGACCAACGAGAAAATTCCCACTCCCGATATTCCTCAGACCGATGATAACTCTAACATCGGCTTCTGGATTGGACTCGGTGCAATGGCCTTTGGCGGTTTGGTCGCTACAGTAATTATCGGCATGAAACGAAAGAAGGACGATGAGGACTAAAAATGATGAAGAAGGTATATATCTGTGCACCTTTGGGCGGCAATGTCAGCGAGAACCTTGAGAAAGTCAAGCGATATACCCGATATGCATTGATGTGTGGCACGGCTCCGGTCGTGCCACATTTTTATGCACTATGCCTTGACGATTCTATTGAAAAAGAGCGAGAAATAGGAACTACTGCAGGACTTGGAATGTTGTGGTTCTGTGACGAGCTATGGGTATTTGGGGACGAGGCAACAGAGGGAATGCTCACAGAGATCAACTTCTGTAAGAATCTCAATATCCGCATTCGAAAAATCAATGAAAAAGCTATCAAAAAAGTGATCGGAGGATGATTATAATGAAAATGAAAATGAAACGAATTCTAATTTGTTTGTGTCTTGCTATCATGCTGACAATGTCCTTCTCCATGACTGCCTTTGCAGCCGGAGATGTTGCAGGTGCTATCGAGCAGACTTGGAATACAGCAAAGACGCAGGTACAGGCTGTGGTTAACAATGTAGTATTCCCAGTGGTGGATATGATTCTTGCTATTCTCTTCTTTGTGAAGCTGGGCACAGCTTACTTTGACTATCGAAAGCATGGACAGTTTGAATTTGCTGCCCCTGCAATTCTATTTGCATGTCTGATTTTCACCCTAACTGCACCTCTGTACATCTGGACGATCCTGTAAGCAGATTTGCAGGATGGTTATCAACCCGAGTGGGGACGGAGCAGTCCGTCCCTGCTTTTCTATAAATTGGAGGTGAAGAAAAATGTTTGATTGGATCGGCGATCTTATTGATGCCATAGGCGATGCAATCCGAGATGCGTTTGAATTGTTGGGAACACAGATTTCCAATACGATTTGGAACACCATGCTGAAGTGGTTCTATGAAACCATTTACGAGGCGGTTGCCGATTTCTTTTCCATGATGGGTAATATGGGCGCGGATATATTTGACTTAGATTGGGTAAAAGCAACCATACTGCTGTTTAACTACTTCGGCTGGGCATTATTTGTTGCCGGAGTGGTCGTTGCCATCTTTGATGTTGCCATTGAATATCAGAATGGCAGAGCAGATATCAAATCCTGTGCAATCAACATTCTGAAAGGATTTTTCGCCTGTTCACTGATAGGTGTAGTACCAGTTGAATTGTACAAATTTTGCATCAGTCTGCAAAACACATTTTCCCATGACCTGTCGGCTATATTTGCAAATGGGCAATCCATTGACCTTGCAGGTACAAGCACGAGTGTCCTTGTCGGTAGTTTCTCAATAGCAAATAATATTTCATTCAATTTGTTCAATATCCTTGCACTTATTGCATTTGGCTACTGTGTCGTAAAAATATTCTTTCAGAATATCAAGCGAGGTGGCATTTTGCTTGTGCAGATGGCAGTCGGCGCACTATATATGTTCTCTGTTCCAAGAGGATACAACGACGGATTCGTTCAATGGATGAAGCAGGTGATCGCAATCTGCCTCACTGCATTTATGCAAACAACGCTGTTATTTCTCGGTTTGTTGACATTCCCTGGGAATATGCTCCTTGGCCTCGGAATCATGCTTGCAGCCAATGAAGTACCTCGCATTGCACAACAATTCGGATTGGACAGTTCCGTCAGAGTCAATATGATGTCGGTTGTCCATGCTACTACTACGGCTGTAAATCTGACTCGCTCTATTGCAAAGGCAAAATAAGGAGGATGGCAACATGAAGGAAAATATGGAATTTGAGCGTGGCGATCTGTATGTTGACCACGATATTCAGATTGATGACAAAAACAAGCAACATATCGTGGCATATCTTGAAACGCTGTTTGATGTAAATAAGAAATTCAACTTGCAGCTTGATTCGTCTGCCGGTGAGTGGGTAAATATGTACGGCATATATAACCCATTGAGTGAATTCCTTACGATTGAATGCGTTATCAGCAACGATGACAGTAGCGATAGTTTCTTCTACACACCCACGAAGGCAGAAGCAAAGCTCCTTAAGGATATGATTACGGAGAAAATCAAGGAAGTATACGGCCAAACACCCGTAGAGTTTATGCTTGATCCAATGGATAAGGTACATTGTGAAGTTATGATTGGGCAGCCAAAAAACGAAAACTGTGAGATGAAATTTGGAGGTATGTAAATGACACAGTATATCTATCCGCAGAATCTCAAAGCCAC
>CAZJOU010000278.1:0-2886 GCA_964547685.1 uncultured Treponema sp.
CCATCTGCGGGAGTTTTTTCTATAAATCTATATTTTTCAAAATTTAATTTTTGCTACATTTCCGTTTTAATCAAAAAATCTATCATCTTAATTGCTTTTTCGTAAAAATCTTTTTCCATAATGTCCAAAAAACTATTTTTAAGATTTTCAAGGTCATTTTTTAGTTCTTTTGGATTTTCTTCTTTTCCAAAAATTACTTCGCAAAAACCTTCTTCGCGATGTTGTCTTGCATTTTTGTTTTGAATTTGCCTAACGTAAAAAACATTCTTAAAATCAAAAAGTTTTTGTTGAATTTCTTCTTTTACAATTGGAAATTTTATGCTACAAACGTATTTTAAGTTTTGCTCTTTTTTATTTTTTTGCAATGCAGAATCTAAAAGAAGTTCATATAACGTTTTATCTGCGCTTACAGCAACTGTTTCCGACATTCCAGAAATTCTAGGATTAATTTCAATTATAAACCATTTTCCATCTTTAAAAATTAAATCAACCTGAGCAATTCCGCAAAGTTCAAGTTTTTCTGCCAAGTCTGTTAAAGTTTTATAAAGTTCATCAATATGGAATTTTCTATTTGTAAAAGGACCAACTTTTATACTTTGTTTTGGACTTGTAATTCCGTATTGATTTGTAGAAAACAAAAAAGGCGGAAAAATAGTGTAGTTTCCTGGCGTTCCATAAATTTCTGTTCCAAACTGAAGTCCGTCAATATATTCTTCTACAAGACGGTCGCCAGAATTTTTTTTAGAAAAAAGAATATTTTTTGCCATAGGAAAAGTTTTTGCAACGTCCATTCCGTATGAACTTAAGCCAAAAGTATCTTTTATAATTACAGGATATTTTAAATTCTTTATTCTGTTTAAAATAACTTCTTGATACGGATTATTTAAAATTTCTTTTTGACTTCGTTCAATTCTAAAAAGTTCATGATGAACATAAACTGATTTTGCAACATTAAAATCGTTAGAAAAAAGAAAGTCGCGTGTTCGTTTTTTATTAAAACACAAAAGGGAAGTTTCTACAGAATTACAAACTGTTTTTATTCCTTTAGATTTTAATATTTCGCCAATATAACTATCTTGAATAGAAATCCAATCAAAAGGTTCTGTCCAAACACTTGCTTGAATTGCTAAATCCGGTTTTTCGTTTGCAATTTCTGTTGCCATTTCTTCTGATGTTTTGCCTTTTAATAATTTATAAGAAATTTTTTCTTGTTGATTTTTAAATTGTAAATCGCTATCAAAAAAGAACATTCCTGGTTCTTTATAAGTTAATATAATTTCTAAAGATGTATACTTTTTTATACATTTGTTAATATTTTGTATACAACTTGGTAATTGTTTTATTATAAAATCATCTTTTTTGTAAAAATTTGTGTTTGTGCTATAAATTACGATTTTCATATATTTTCTTTGCAATATTTAATAAAGTTTCTTTATTGTTTTGGCTTGGGTCGTCTAAAACAGTTTCAAAAAGTTCATTTAAGATTGAACCAAGTTCTTTCCCAGAAGGAATTCCAATTTGCATTAAATCTTTTCCGTTTACTTTTAAAGATTTTAAATTTAGTGCTGAATTTTTTGATTCTTCTTTTTCTATTCTATCCTTAAATTCTATTAAAAGTTTACAAACTGCGCTATCGTGAATTCGAACAGATTTATTGTGCATTCCGTAAATATCTGCAAGACGTAAATCAAATAAATCGTCTACATTTTCTTTTCCGACTTTTACTAAAAAACGTCGCACAGCAGAATCTTTCCAATTTGGTTCGTAATTAAACATATGATTTTCTATTAAGTGACAAACGTTTTCTATTTCTGCATTTGAAAATTTTAATCTAAAAAGCATTTTTCTTGCAATTTCCGCAGAAAATTGTTCGTGTCTGTAAAATGTAATTGTTTCGCCTGATTCTGTTGTTACAATTTTTTTTGCTTTTGGTTTTCCAATGTCGTGCAAAAGAGCGGCTATGCGAACATTTGGTTTTTCTTTTGGTGCGCCGTCGCAAGAATAAAAAAGATGGTCTAAAACGTCAAATTCATGAAATCCGCGAAAATCGCTTTGAACGCAATTTCTACATTCATCAAATTCTGGCATAAAAATATGTAAAATCCCAGTTTGTTCCATAATTTTTAGTCCAGCGGAAGGTTTTTCTGCTTTTAAAAGTTTTAAAAGTTCATCTCTAAAACGTTCTAACGAAACTGCTTTTGTTTTTTCTTGAATTTTTGGTTCGCTTATTGCTTTTAATGTTTTTTCTTCAATTTTAAAACCTAATTGCGCAGAAAATCTAATTGCTCTAATTGGTCTAAGTCCATCTTCAAAAAATCGTTCTTCTGCGTTGCCAACTGTTCTTATTGTTTTTTGTTTTATATCTTTTTGACCTTTAAATGGATCTGAAAGTTTTCCGTCTTTTAACGAAGCCGCTATTGCGTTCATTGTAAAATCGCGTCTACTTAAATCTTCGTTTAAGTTTCTTGTAAACAAAACTTTATCTGGATGTCGCCCATCTGAATAGTTGCTTTCTGTTCTAAAAGTTGTAACTTCTATTTCTTTTTTCATAAAATGAACAGTAACAGTTCCGTGTTGAATTCCAGTGGGAATTACTTTTTTAAAGATTTTTTTTACTTGTTCAGGCGTTGCGTTTGTTGTTACGTCCCAATCAGAAGGCTTTTTTTTCATTAAAACATCGCGAACTGCGCCGCCAACAAGATACGCTTCGTAGCCATTTTGTTCAAAAATGGCGTTCATCTTTTGTAAAATTTCAGGAATTTTTATTTTTTTCATGCTATTATAGTTTAGTAAAAATAAAAGTTTTAATGAAATATCTAAAAATTGTCTGCGCGTAGCGGAAAACGGCTTTTGCGTGCACTTGCAGGGCTGGGCTGCGAAGCAGCC
>CAZJOU010000279.1:0-2869 GCA_964547685.1 uncultured Treponema sp.
ATTGCAAAAATAGCCGCCGTCTTCTAGGTAGCGTCGGCGCGTCATTATTAAGCCGATTAATTCTTGGTACATATTAAAGTCTATTTCAAGCGCCATTGGAAGCAAAAAGTATTCGGTTTCGTCGCAGTAGCGTTCTATAAAAGTTGGGTCGGTTACGTAGCCAAGCGAAATCATATTGCTAATTCTGTCCGCGCATTTTAAGATTTTTGCCCGCTGACTTCCTGTGTCTAAGATTCGTTTTAAGAATTGCCTTTTATCTTCTTCTGGGCGGCGCGTTACTTCCAAAACTAAATCCAAAACTTTTTGACCTTCGTCGTCTGCGTTCACAATTAAGTTTTTGTCAAAGCCCGGAATGTCTTCTACGGTGTCGTGCACAATCGACGCTTTTAGCAAAACTGAATCTATGTAGCCGTAATCAATTAAAATTGCAAGCGTGTCCATTTGGTGGCGAAACATATTTCCGCCCGCGTGTCGCGCTTTTCCAATAAGAGCGGTCGCAATCTGCATAAAAGGAGCTAAGTGCATGTCGCCAAGTTTGTGCATTTCCTGATTGTTCATATTTTGCGAACGTTCAATTTTCATTTCATACTTTGCTTTTTTCATACAATCCTCCTTTTAGTTAATTCATAATTGATAATGCAGAATTAATAATTAAACGGGGCGTTGCGGGGTGTCCCCGCTAGAAGGGGTAGCGAGCAACGAAGTGCGAGCGAGGGGAAGGCTTTCCCCACCCAATTATCAATTATACATTATGCATTATTAATTATCATAAACTTTCAAGATACGACTTTAATTTTTCTATCGTTCTTAAACTTTCGTTCATACGCTCTTTTTCTTGCTCCACAAGTTCCGGCTTTGCGTGCTGGGCAAAACTTCCGTTCAATTTTGCTTCGCTTCGCTTTACGTAGCCTTCTTCTGTTTCAATTTGCTTTGTAAATCGCTTTCTTAATGCTTCGGTGTCAATGTTTTCGGTAAGAACAATAAACGCTTCAAAACCGCTTCCAACAGTTCCAATGGCTTTTTCTGGCTTTGATGTAACAAAATCTGTTTTAGACGCACCAGACAAAAGTTCTATCATATCTACTTTTTCTTTGCTAACTTCCGCAGCGGAACCCGGCGTTACTAAAAGTGCAATGTGAATTTTGCTTGCTGGGTCAATGCCACATTCAACGCGAAGTGCGCGAACTTTTCCAATTAAATCTTTAAGAACGTCAAATCTCTCTGTAATTGCTTTGTTTTCGCGTTCAACCGAATATTCTGGATAAGGCGCGTTAATAATCATTCCAGTGTATTCGCTTGTAGTAACAATCTTGTTTGCTCCAGATTTTGAAGCCTCTTTTCGGGAAGCAACTAAGTCGCTAACAGGAAGTTTTGAATAAATTTCTTCTGTAACAAACGGCAAATAAGGATGCAAAAGTCGTAAACTTTCTTCCAAAAGGTTCAGCAAAACTGTTGCTTGCCTATCTTTTTCGGCATTGTCGCCATTTTTAAACGAAAGTTTAGACGCTTCTACGTACCAATCGCAAAATTCGTTCCAGAAATATTCCATAATTGCGCTTGCTGCGTCGTTGTAGCGGTAACTTTCCAATGCTTCGCGCGCATTTTTAGCTGCTTTGTTTAAGCAAGAATAAATCCATTTATCTAGTTCTGTAAGGTCAGAATCAGAAAGCGGAACAATGTTTCTTCCGTCCAAGTTTCCAAGCAAATAGCGGCTTGCGTTCCAAATCTTGTTGCAGAATCGCGAACCCAACTTAAACGAATCTTTGTCTATTAAAATGTCTTGTCCTTGCGCGCACATAAATGCAAGCGTAAACTTTAGTGCATCCGAGCCGTACATATCAATAATTTCTAGCGGGTCAATTCCGTTTCCAAGCGATTTAGACATTTTTCGGCCTTGTTTATCGCGAACTAAGCCGTGAATGTAAATATCGTGGAACGGCGCTTTTCCTGTAAATTCCAAAGAAGCCATAATCATTCGGCTAACCCAGAAGAAAATAATGTCGTAAGCAGTTACAAGCGCGCTAGTTGGGAAAAAGTTCTTAAAATCTTCTGTTTTTTCTGGCCAACCAAGAGTAGAAAAAGGCCAAAGCCAAGAACTAAACCAAGTGTCCAAAACATCAGGATCTTGATTAAGTTTGTCTTTACCTGCATGACATTTTGGACATTCTGTAGGATCTTCGCGAGCAACAATAGTTTCGCCACAGTTTTGGCAATACCAAACAGGAATTCTGTGTCCCCACCAAAGCTGGCGCGAAATGCACCAGTCGCGAATGGAAGTTAGCCAATGTTCGTAAGTGTTTTCCCATTTTTTCGGAAAGAATTGAATTTCGCCATCTTTCCAAGCCTTTAATGCTTTGTCTGCAAGCGGCTTCATTTTTACAAACCACTGATAAGAAAGATAAGGTTCTACAACAGTGTTGCATCTGTAGCAATGACCAACAGAGTGAGTTATTTTTTCTTCGCCCTTAAAAAGGCCAAGTTCTTTTAAATCTTCTATTATAATGCTTCGCGCTTTAGCACAAGTTAAGCCGCGATATTTTTCTGGGCAATTTTCGTTTAATGTTCCGTCTGGATTTAAGATGTTTATAACTTCAAGATGATTTCGCTGTCCTACTTGCCAGTCGTTTGGATCGTGTGCAGGTGTAATTTTTACCATACCAGTTCCAAATTCTTTATCTACGTAACTGTCGGCAATAAGCGGAATTGTTCGGTTTGTTAGCGGAAGTTTAAGTTTCTTTCCAACAATGTCTTTGTATCGTTCATCTGTTGGATTTACCGCAACCGCAGTATCGCCAAGCAAAGTTTCTGGTCGTGTAGTTGCAATTTCTATTTTTGTAGAACCATCAGGAGCCGGTCCGTCTGCATATTC
>CAZJOU010000280.1:0-2854 GCA_964547685.1 uncultured Treponema sp.
TCATAATTATTTTATTTTTTCAAAAAGTGCGGTTAGGCCTTCGTTTAAATCTTCGTAGGTTTTGTCAAAGTTTCCTGTGTACCAAGGATCTGCAATGTCGCGGTCTTTTCCTGCATAAGTTAAAAGCAACTTTATTTTATCATCTGGATCTTTGTTCCATTCGCGCTGCATATAATAAAGATTTTCCAAATCCATTCCAATTAATAAATCAAAGTTTTCGTAATCTTCTGGTTTTATTTTTCGCGCGCGTCGCTTTTCAAACGGAACGTTCATTTCCTTAAGTTTTGCTTTTGCTCCAGAATGAATATCGTTACCAAGTTCTTCTGTGCTTGTTGCAGCCGATTCAATTAAAAAATCGTTTTCGCGTCCAGCATCTTTTACAATTTTTTTGAACATAAATTCCGCCATAGGAGAACGACAAATGTTTCCGTGGCAAACAAACAAGATTTTTTTCATAGCGAAAGTTTAGCAAAAAAATAATAAATTATGAAGATAAAAGTTCGTTAATTGCGTCGGCTCGCTCTTCGGAAACGCCTGCGTTATTTGCAAAATCTTTCCATTTTTTTACAGAAGTCTTTACTTGTTCAAAAATTGCGTCCGCTTCTTTATTTTTTAATCCAGCAATTTTTTTGCAATTTTCAAAATCTTCTTTTATAAAGCCGCTTCGCTTTCCATTAATTGTCATTTGGTGCGAACTTGTCCACGCTCCAGCTGGATTATAAGCAAAAGTTACATCGTAAGCCGGCGAAAGTTTCCAAATTCCGCTTTTATCCATTAAAAACGAAATATTTTTTACGTGGTCATCGCAATTAAACGCAAGAACGTTAAAAATCATTCTGCGAAAAAGTTCTTTTTTGTCTTGATGTCCAACATTAAGTGCATTTAGTACAGAAAATGCTTGTTCATAACTTGCAGAACCTACAACATTAAAATCAAAATGGCAAAGTGCCGCAAGCGTTTGTGAATGAATTTTTTTGCCTTCATCTGTTCTGTCAAAACG
Organism: uncultured Treponema sp.; assembly: GCA_964547685.1. Lineage (GTDB taxonomy): Bacteria > Spirochaetota > Spirochaetia > Treponematales > Treponemataceae > Treponema_D. The sequence goes on from CAZJOU010000280.1 coordinate 1,001, forward strand.
TTTTGTCATAAAATGTCGATTTTTTCCGTCATCTAAAAGTCGGCAAGGCATCATATTAATTCCAGAATCTTTTGCCATAAGATAATATGCGTATTCTAACATTCCAAAATCTGCTAAATCGTCATCTTCTTTGTCTTTATTTCCATTTACTCCGCTAAATTTTATAAGCCAATATTCAAAACCATTTTGCACTTTTATTTGACCAGAACGAACTTCGTTTGTTTTTGGATTCCAAGCAATTACTGCTTTTGCTCTTGCGCCGCCAGCAGAAGTTCCAAGACTTATTATTTTATGAAGAGAATTAGAAAGATTTTTTTTGTTACATTCGTCAAAAACTACATTTAAATTTTTTCTGTTAGAAAGAATAATAGAGGCTAATTCTGTTAATTCCGAAACTTGTATTTTAGACTCTTCGTCTTCTTCGCTAGTAATTGCGGGAACGTATTCAAGTGCGCCCATTCCGCGATTTCCTGTGTAACAAAGCCGTTCCACCGCATTTAGCGAATTTGGTAAGCGTCCTTGTTTTGTAAGCCACAAGTTAATAAGTTCGTTTCCAAATTTATCTGGTAGCGAATCTGACAAAAGCCCCGGAAGTCCATGGAAACTTTCGTAAGAAAGATTTGGAAAAGCAAAAACGCCTTTTTTTAGTGGCATCATTAACGGCGAAACTTGGATTCCGCTTAAAATAAAGCTTGGCTCATATTCAAAAGTTGCGGTTTTTTGTCCTTCTTCTAGCGAAACTGCGCCAATAGTTGTTCCCCAAAGATTTATTTTTGCAGAGTAAATCATTGTTCATCTCCCCATTTAAAAGTTGATTTAGTATTAGCCGTTTTTTTAGAAAATCGAACTCGACTTGGAAGCGGAGTTTCTTCTACATATTCGATTGGCGTCATTTGCGAAGAAGGAAGCAACGTTTCTAAGTTTTGTAGCAAGTTTAACGCGCGCAAAATTTTTACGACATTTAAAAACTGAACGCTTTCGCCCTTTTCTGCGCGCTCTATTGTGCTTTTTGCAACGCCGCTTTCTTTTGCAAGTTGTTCTTGCGTTTTTTCGGCTCTAATTCGCGCAGTTTTTATGCGTTTTCCAAGTTCAACGAGGATATTAAAATCGCTTGTAAAATAGTCAATTTCCACATTTAAAATATAGCAGTAAATTTAAAAATCTTCAAGAAAAAAAATTCTTCTTAATTAAAGAATTAAGCAATAATTATCCATTTATTTCTTCAATTAAGAAGAATTAATTACCTTTGCATAAAATGTATTGTCAATTTCCTAAAATTTTACTTTTTATCTTGTTCTTTCTATATTCAAAAATCTGTTTTACTTGTATTATGTTTTTATGCTTAAAAGTTACTTGGCTGTTTTTTTTATTTCTATGGTTCCGCTTATAGAACTGCGCGGTGCCATTCCTGTTGCAACTGGACTTGGCTTAATGCCTTCTGACAATATTCCACAAATTATTTTTACTTACGCAATTTGCATTATTGGAAATATGATTCCCGTTCCAATTATTTATCTTTTTGCACGAAAAGTTCTTGAATGGGGACAAGATAAAAAAATAATTGGTGGCATTTGCCGATTTTTTTTAGTTCGCGGAAAACAAGGTGGCGAAAAACTTTTAGCAAAAGCAGGACGCGGACTTTTTGTAGCACTTTTTATTTTTGTAGGAATTCCAATTCCTGGAACTGGCGCTTGGACGGGAACTTTAGCTGCAAGCCTTTTAGACATGAACTTTAAAGATACAATTCTTGCAGTTATTTGTGGAGTTCTTTTAGCAGGAATTATTATGTTATTTATAAGTTTAAGTGCAATGGGCGTTTTTACTGCAATTCACAATTAATAATTTTTAAAGGGG
>CAZJOU010000281.1:0-2844 GCA_964547685.1 uncultured Treponema sp.
TTTCTGCTCCGCACAGACAATTTTTATTGATTTGCACTAAAAACAATTATGCATTATTAATTATAAATTACTCATTATTAATTACAAACGCGGCTTGTACTGTAAATGTTTTTCCTAAACTTGTTTCGCGACGGTTTGAACCGAATAAATTGTTGCAACAAGTGCAATCTTTTGCAATTACAATGTTTTCTTCTAAAATACCAGAACGTTCCAAAACTGCTAAATTTGCTTTTTCTAAAGAAAGTCTAAAAAGTGGACCATTTCCGTTATTCCATTGCGCAGCGGCTCCTGCAACGCCTTTGCAAAGTTCTTCGCCATCTTTTACTGGAACAACACATTCTTGCGTAAAATTGCGCGAAAAATATTCTGCGCGTTCTTTATTTACTATATAACAACAATTTCTTATGTGCGGACCAAGCGCAACCGAAATATTTTTTGCTTTTGCCCCGTAATTTTTTTCTGCAAGCAAAATTGCTTCTTGCGCAATTCCAGTTCCTTTCCAACCAGAATGAACAACTCCAAAAAATCCAGTTTCTGAATCAAAAAAATAAATTGGCATACAGTCTGCAACAGTTATAACTGGCATTAAGTTTTTATTTTTTGTAATAATTCCGTCTCCAATTTTTTCTAAAAGTTCATTTTCGTTTTCTATATTATAAACAATTTTTGTGTGGTCTAACTGAACTTGTGCAATTCGCTTTTCGCCCGCAATTTTAAAAAGAGTTTCTTTTCGTAATGGATTTTCTTCGTTCCACCTAAAACGCATAGAACCAGCAGAACGAAGCGTAAGCCCCCAAACGCATAAATTTTCTAAAATTTTGCCATTTTTGTAAAAAGGCAATTCTACAAAAGATTTGCCATTCGCAAAGTTCGAAACATCTACAAAATTCAAATTTTTTCCTCTTTTTTGGCTTTTACTTTTACTTTTACTTTTTCTTTTCTGGTTTTGGCAAATCCAAAGGTTCTATTTCTGTTAGAATATTTTTACATTCCGCAAGTTGTTCGCGAACTTTTTGCAAATTATCTCTGTAAGCGCGGTTTTCACGTCCTTTTATTGTCATAAGATTTTGTATAGATTCGTAATTTTTATCAGTTTTATCTTCGTCTAAAATTCCGTGCAAAATTTTTTCTATTTTTCTACAAGAATCGCAAAAATTTGTTCCCCAGTTACGAACAGAAGTTTCTGCATTTAACATTATAGAATTAATAATTCCCTGATTTTTTACGGTTCTAACGTGTTCAGAAATTATTTTTGCAAAAGAAGTTCCTATTGAACCTTTTTCGCTAAGCGATTCGCCAAACAACTGAACTTGATGATTTATATCTGCAAAACGATTTAATGATTCAGAAAGTTCAGCGCGGTTTTCGTTATTTAAGAATACGCCTTCCAAAACAAGAACATTTAAAACGCCAATAATTTCTTCGTACTTTTCTGTTGCAAACCAATACAAAAATCCGCCCGTCATTTCGCAACGAAAAGTAAGTCCGCCCCAAAGTTTTGTCCAAGGACGATACGGCAGTTCTGGAAAGTGATCAACGCCAAATTTTTCGTGCAAAATTCCTGCAAGTTGCGCTTTTTTTCTATCTCTAAGCCAATTTTCCCAACGTTCATCAAAAACAACTTTCCATTCTTCCTTAAAACGAACAAACCAATCTTCTGCGCCAGCGTAATTTTCTATTTGCCAATCGTAATCATTAAAAACAACTTTTCCAAGAGCCGCAAGCGGAACTGTAGAAATAAACATTTGAATCATAGAAATATTTGCCGCAGATTTAGAAAGAAATTCTCGCATTGCTTTTTCTGTGTCTTGGTCCAACTCTACAGAAGAACCGCCTTTTCTTTGCGGAAACATAAACAACGCTTCTAACGCTTCGTTAGGAATTGAACGCGCCGCCGAAAGAACATTTGCCAAGATAGGAAAATCACTTTGAACATTTGTAAACGGACAAGTGTAATTTTCCGAAATAATAGCTGTAAACTGAGCCAAAAAATGCGTATAAGGAAGTTCTGCAAAGCGTTTTAGCCAATTTATTGATTTTACAGCATCGTACATAACTGCTTTATTTTTTGCGGAAATATCTTTTAAAATTTCGTCTAAGCGCTTTAACAAAGAAGAACGAATTTCTGTAGTTCCTTCTTTATCAAACGGAATTGAATAAGGGTCAGCGTCTTCGTTTATGCTAGCAGAAATTTCTGGCGCAATAAATGTACTTAAAAAAACATAGAATTTTCCCGGATTTTCGTTAAAAACCGAAAAGTACGGCTTAAAAAAATCTGCGGAATTTTTTAATTCTTTTAGTTTTTCGTAAAAAAGCGAAAGTAAAAGTTCATTTTGAATATCAATAATTCCCGGATGATTTTTGTTTATTTTTCGCGCAAGAGACGCAATTAAATCGTCGTTGTAAATTTCGATTTTTTGCTTTTTAGAAAGTAGCGAACGCAACCAAAGAAAAAATTTATAAAAAATAGATTCAGAGCGCAACTTTATGTCTAATGTAAAATCGTCTGTTTCTTCGCGCAAAGGTTGCAGCAAAGGCAAACTTTGTTCCCTATTTTGATTAATTTTTGCAAGTAAATATTTTCGTTCTTCTGCGCTAATTCCTGCAACAAGTTCGTCAAAAGAACTTTTCCGCTGACTGTCATTCATAGTTAATAAAATTATAAAATAATATGCAACTTAATTCAAACTTTTTTAACAAGTTGATATAATTAAGTGAAAATATAAAATTTATAGATTTGTGTGAAAGTGAATTCCCCGCAGATTTCGCGGATTCACGCAGATTCTTTTGAAAGTAATAAAAATTGACAAACAATGAGGAAGTTCTGCCGATGGAAACATCTGC
>CAZJOU010000282.1:0-2828 GCA_964547685.1 uncultured Treponema sp.
GCCAAGAAATTTGCGAACGCGGAATGTACATTGGCTTAAACGGATTTGAATATCAAGTTTATTTGGACATTCACGAAGTTTCGGACGGACTAGACCACAAATATCAGATTTTGTGCGATACTTTGCAAGGTCGCGGTTGCTACGATTTGGAAACTGAATGGGAAGAAATTTGTTACCGCGAACTTTATCAGCCGTTTAGCGCTTATGCAAATACAGTTTTGCCAGCAATTCACGGAATTATAAATCCTGTTTCTGGAAAAATTACGGAAAGTGCAGCAAAGAAACAACTTAAAGAAGTTATTTCTGTCGCTAACGCCGCCGCAATTTCTTTCTACGAAACCGCAAATAAATTTGCAGGAAACGCAAAACTTTCTGAACCAGAAAAACAAATTAAAGAATTTGCTAAACTTGCAGAAAAAATAATTTTGCTTTCTATTACAAATAAAGCAAAACCAGCACAAGACATTACTGCGGCTTTGAAAAAAGCGAAATCTGCAGAAAATTACTTTGCAACGTTGTTCGCTACAGACAAAAATCTTGCGGAACAACTTATTTGCTTTGCAATGGTAAAAGAATATGCAGAAAAAGGCTTTGCAGAAAAATGGGCATTTGCGCGCAAATTTAGCGAATATCTTTCTGCTAATGGAATTAATCTTGGCGATTCGCGAGGAAATATTAACAGATTGTTTGTTCTTTCTGCTGTTTGCAATGCAAAAGAAATTGCAAAGGACGAAAAGAAAGCGTTGTACAAAATTGTAAAACTTATGACAGATAGCGACAAAGCAAGAATGCTTACGGGCGCAAATCTTTACGACGGAACAGTTTGGTTTAATAAAGAAACTTGCGATTGGACTTTAGCGCACGGATTTGCAGTTGCACTTTTAGCAGACAAAGATGAAGAAACGGTGTTAAAGGCGTTTTTAACTGTATTAAAAGCAAAAGAAAAAGCAGATTATAAATGTGCAGAATTTATAAAACCTTTTGCGCCAAAAGTTGCTAAAGTTGCAAAGGCTAATAAAAGTGCTAAATCTAAGCCAAAAGCAAAAGCAAGCGAAAAAGCAGAAAAAACTACAAAAGTAGCAAAATCTGCAAAAACAACGCAAAAAGCAAAAAACGCTAAAACAAAGGCAAAGGCTAAGAAATAGCGAAAGTTAAAAGCGAATCCCCGCTAATGGCGGGGATTTTTTTGCACTTTTTTGGGGCGTTGCGGGGCAAGGTGCGTTTACAACTTTTGCCCCGCTGGGTGGGGTAGACGAAAACCGAAGGTGGTTGAGCCTGTCGAAACCCCGAAGGTTTGAGGCGTAGGGCGGGACTCCGCCCTTTTTTATAATTTTTCTATAATTTTTTTAATTTCTTCTGAAGTTTTTACGCAAGGTTTTTCAGAATTAAAAGGTGTAAACGCTTTTTTTATAGATTCTGGCATTTCTGGTGTTTCGCCAATTGTGTAGCGCACATATTCAGAAGAAAGGCTTGGATGGTCGCGCGCAATAAGAACGGTTGCGTAATCTTCGTCGCGCGATTCTTTTTGTATTTTTGCAGAAGCATAAGCGCGCGCTGTGTGTCGGTCGGCAATAACTTTGTATTTTGTAAAAAGTTCTTTTGCGGCTAAATCTGTTTCTTTGTCGCTAACATCAACTGGGAACACAAAGTGTCGCATCATAAGCTGGTTTGCGCAAAAAACGTCTTCTAAGCGTTCTAAGTTAGAAGGTTCGGTTGGATCTGCTGGAGTGCGTTTTTCTATTGGCAAAAGAGAATCTAAAATAATAGGATTTCCGCCAGCGTTTACGCTAAGTGCGTCTGTTGCCGGAATAATAAAGCCGTTTAGCGGAAGTGCAAATTGCCAAGCGTACAAACCGGCTACAACATTGCTGTAATTTCCGGCTGCAAGCGCATAAAAAATGTCGCTATGAACTTTGTTTTTTATTCTAGAAAAAGCAAACGGATAAAAAAATGCTTGTGGAAGTAAGCGTCCAATATTTGTTGTGTTTGCAACTGTTATGTGATTTGATTTTACAAAATTTGCGTCATTAAAAATTTCTTTTGTAATTAAGTGGCAATCTTTTTCGGAAGCGTCAATTTCTACTGGATAAACGTTTCCGCCGTTCCAAACTAAATCGCTTTCTTTAACGCCACAAACTTTTCCTTTTGCGCAAACAATAACTGCTTTTAAGTGCTTTTTTTCGCGCAACGCCCATGTTAAACTTGCGCAAAGTTCGCCACGTTCGGAAACGCCTACAAGAATTGCGTTTTGGTCGCGATATTGTAAAATTGTTTCCAAACACGCAGTTAAATACGAAATTCCAAAATCGCGATGATTTCCTGTTGGCGTATGGTTTAATTCCAAAAGAAAAAAATCGTCGCTAAGTTGCTTAATTTCTGGCGAAAAAGGAAAAGCGCGTGTTGCAATGGTTTCGCAAATAATTGGTGAAAATTCATCTTTTATAAACGCAGATGTAAGCGTTCCTGCTATAGAACTAAAAGAAGTGTTTTCGTCAATATTTAAAAGCCAGCGGCGTAAATCTTCGGTTTGCGAAGGAACATATAAACCGCCGTCAGAAGGCATACAGTTTAAAACTGCTTCTGCAAAATCTACAGATAAGTTTTTGTTTCTAGTACTAGTAAATTTCATTATTTTAATTATACCAAAAGCGAAATATAAAGACTAGATTTTATTTTGCCGATAATAAAGCGAAGATTTAGAAATGTATAGATTTTGAGAATTTTCGTGTCATTGCCGTACTTGATACGGCAATCTCCGAAAAGAAAAATTATTAGTGCTTGCCTACGGCTACCTTCGGTGCGCGGAAATCCGTTTTTGCTGCACACGG
>CAZJOU010000283.1:0-2809 GCA_964547685.1 uncultured Treponema sp.
CTATATTTCTTTTAATGCTTCTTGAACGTCTGACATATTAAATTCGCTACGCTTTTGTTGTTCGGCAATTAGCGCCGCGCGGTTTATTACAGATTCTATTTGAGCGCAACTAAATCCGTTAAAATTCTTTGCTAAAAGTTTTATGTCGCAAGAAGTTTTTTTGCCAGCAGAATATTTTTCTATAAGTTTTTCGCGCGTTTCTAAATCCGGAAATGGAACTGTATATTTTGCGTCAAATCTGCCCGGACGAATTAATGCTTCGTCTAATGCGGCGCGACTATTTGTTGCAGCTAAAACAAGAATTCCGTCGTGCGGAGTAAATCCGTCTAGTTCGTTAAGCAAAGCAGTTACAATTCTTGTATTTTCTGTTTCTATTGCAGAACCAGAATAATTCCTTCTTGTGCCAATTCCATCAAATTCATCTATAAAAACTATGCAAGGAGTTTTTCGTCTTGCTTTAGAAAAAAGAAGTTTTACTTTCATTGGACCAATTGCCATGAACATACTTTCAAAGTCAGTTGCTTTTGCAGGAATAAAATTAACGTTTGCTTCGCCAGCAAGCGCACGCGCAAAAAGCGTTTTTCCGTTTCCTGGCGCACCTTCCAAAAGAATTCCTTTTGGCATACGAATTCCTTTTTCTTTGTATTTTGCTGGATTTTTCATAATGTCGGCAATTTGCATCATATCTTTTTTTAAATTTTCCATTCCAACAATATCGCTAAATTTTACGCCAGTTTTTCGCACAGTTTTAAACGTGTTCGGCGAAATAAATTTTCTAAACGCAATAATAATTATTCCAAAAAATATTATGTAAAAAATTAAATCTAAAATTGTAGAAAAAATTTCTTCAAAACCTTTTTCTTCTTTTACTAAAATTCCATTTAACAAAAGATATTCTTTTAATGTTGGCGAATTTGGATTTTCTGTAGAAAAAACAGTTTTTCCGCCAGAATATGTAAAATCAATTTTATCTGGAAAAATTGTTGCTTCTGCAATTTTACCTTCACCCGCTTCTTCGTAAAAAGTTTTAAACGGAATTGAATCTGGTTTGTCTTCTAAAAACAAAAAATATGCGCCACAACACAACGCTAAAATTAAAATTATTGCAAAAATTATTTTATTCTTTTTCATTCCTTAACCTTAACGAATTTTTTTCATATAATCAAAATATGAAGCCTAAATTTAAGAACTTTTTATTTATATTTTTATTGATTTTACTTATTGTTTTGCTATTTTCTGTTTTTGTCTTAAAACCTTCTAACGAAAATCAAAATACAAATAATTTTTCGCAAAATCAAACTGTTCAAACTGAAAATTTACAAACTGAACAAAATTCTACTGAAAAAGCAAATGCACAATCTTTAGAAAATACAGAAAGTTCAGAAAAAAATTCTACAGAATCGCAAAATGTTCAAGTTGAAAAAAATGCTCCAAAAGAAGCAGAAAATTCTGCGCTTTACTTTGGAAATCCTTCTAACGCAACTTCGGACGAAAAAAATACAACAAATTTTTTAATTATAAAACAAGGTTACACGCTTTCTTATAATTCAGAATCGCTAATTCCAAATTGGGTTTTGTGGCACTTAGATTCTTCGGATATTGGCGAAAGTGGCCGCGCAGACAATTTTAGACCAGACGAAACGCTTCCAAAAGGCTGGTACGCTGTAAAAAAAGCGGACTATCAATATACAAAATACGGATTTGACAGAGGACACGTTTGTCCAAGTGCAGATAGAACTTCTAACGCTGAAAAAAATAGCGAAACTTTTTATATGACAAATATGATTCCGCAAGCACCAGATTTAAATCGAATTGTTTGGAAAGATTTGGAAGCGTTTGAGCGTAGCGAAGCACTTTCTGGAAAAGAAGTTTATATTGCAGCGGGACCAGATGGAATTGGCGGAAAAAGCGGAACTGGCGAATGGTCTTCTATTTCAATTTTTTTTAAAAACGGAAGTGAAAAAAATATTTTAGTTCCGTCATATTGTTGGAAAATTCTTTTAATTTTAGATGAAGGTAAAGACGATTTTTCGCGCGTTTCTGCGGATACAGAAATTATTGCTGTTTATATTCCAAACGAACAAGGCGTTCAAAATAACGGCGGTTGGCAAAATTACGTTTGCAGTGTTGACTTTATAGAAGAAAAAACTGGATTTGATTTTTTTACCGAATTGCCCGACGACATAGAAAACGCGCTAGAAGCAAAAGTCGCAAGTTTTTAATGATTTTCCAAAATTGACTGCACTTTCGTGAAAAGCCGTTTTTGCTACACACGGTGCAGTCAATTTTTATTTGTAGTCAATAAAAAACTTGCAACATTTACTTATCGTGCTTTATAAACAAAAACTGTAAAGTCTTTGTGCAAAATTGTTTCTTGCAAAATCCAGTCGTTTTCGCTAATTTTCGGAAAAAATGCATCTGCGCCACTAACATCTTTGCAAACATTTTCGTTTATTTCCGAAAGAATTATTTTTGTGCAGATTTTTTCGTTAAGCGCAGTTCGGTAAATTTGTTCGCCACCACAAATAAAAACTTTTGAATAGCCAGCTTTTTTGCAAAGCAAAACCGCGTTTTTTAGCGAATTTGCAACGTGAACGTTTTGCTCTTTTAAAGTTGCGTGCGTTTTAGAAACAACAACATTAAATCTATTTGGAAGTGCTTTTCCAATTCCTTCAAAAGTTTTGCGCCCAAAAATAATTGCGTTTCCGCTTGTAGTTTCCCTAAAATGTTGTCGTTCTTCCGGAATATTCCAAGGAATTTTCCCATTCGCACCAATAACGCGCTGTTTTGTGCAAGCAACAATTATAAT
>CAZJOU010000284.1:0-2804 GCA_964547685.1 uncultured Treponema sp.
TCTTTTTTCCTGTAACATATTCGTAAATAAGCGATTTTTTGTATTTTTCGAGCGTAGAAAGCTGATTTTGTTTTGTGGTGATAATGTTGTCGATTAAAGCACATTTTTCGTCAAGATAGTCGGCGATGCGGTGTTATTCTGAGAGAGGAGGAAGAGGAAATGAGAAATTTTCAAATATATGCTGATACAAATGGAGAATTGTAGTATTGCCACTATTAATAAATGTAAACCAATTATGAAACTCATCTGATAGCAAAACATAAAACAAAAACTTATTTATGTATCTATCACTTTTCGGACGGATTAATAAAACACCACTATTTAATGTGACTTTTTCAGGTGCATTTGAAACAATAGCAACTTTTCCAACTGTACCATCTTTAGTAATCAACAAATCATCATCTTTGATAAAAATGTCAGGCGCTTGATTGTATCGCCATTCAGAAACATGTGCACACGAATTCCAATCTATTGCTCCATTGCAAAAATCAACGCCAGTTATTAAAAAAGGACCTTCATCAATATATTCACTGGAAGTAAGCCCTTGCCAACCAATTCTCCCATTAAGATTACATTCATATTTGATTTTAGTAATATTTTTCCACCCTTCCGGAATCTTTCCAATCCATTCAATTCCGCTGTCTTTCATCTGCACGTTTTTGTCCAGACCTTTTGTTACCGCCTCGGTAATTACGGAACGCTTGTACTGTTCAAGAATATCTATTTGTTTTTTAATGTCGCTAAAAAGCGAGTCAAGTTCCGCACACTTTGCATCAAGAAAATCGGCAATGCGGTGTTGTTCAGGGAGAGGAGGTTGCAAATAATACTGATTTTTAATTTTTGTTTGGCTAATGTTTGGCTGGCCTCCTCCATCGGTAATTCTTAAAAAATCAGATTTACATGAAAAAAGCCAATAATACATAAACTTCAAATCATTATATTTATCCACCTGAATACAACAACAAGCCTGATTTACACAAGCATCGATATTTGAAATAGCAATATTTCCTACAGAACCTCCATACATAGCAATAACTATAAACTTTGCTTTGTATATGTGCAGAGCAGAAAAAAGTTTTACAGCATATTTTGTTACATTTGTACTAACTTCATTAATTTCATTTTTTCCATACAAATCACCGCTTTGAATCCAATTTATTGTGCCGTCTTCATAAAATTCTGATTTTCCACTAGGGGGAGTTGTACCACTACTAATATAAAAGATTGCATTTTTTATTTTCTTTAAATTCCACTCTTTCGGAATCTTCCCAATCCATTCAATTCCGCTATCTTTCATTTCTTGCATTTTGTGTTTCCTTTAGTTTTCTTTTATAATCCAATGTCCATCTTTTTTGCTGCCTATATATTCTATTAGATTGCATTTTTTCAAAGTTGCAAAATATGTTTTTATAGAACGAGAAGAAATTCCTAATTTTCTTGCAATTTCTTCGGCAGTAATATACGGATTTTTCTTAAGAAGTTCTAACGTTTTTAGTGCATTTTCAGAAAGGCTATTTGTTGCGTTTTGGTGAAGTTCTGGTGAAGATTCTGCATTTTTAGTGAAGTTCTGGTGAAGTTCTGGTGAAACATCTTTATTTTCTGCTCTGTATATTGTTGCTGTAAAAAAATCATCATCAGAAGTGTATTTTACATCTTTTAAACCTTGCTTTTTACAAAGTTCAGCAATGCGCTTAATTCCAGTTCCCCATTTTTCTACAATTCCCATTTTTAAAAAGACATCTGCAATCAACTCGTTTCGTATGCTAGAAATTCCTGAAAGCATTTTTTCTATTGTCAGTCCGCCATAAAGTCCGCCAGGATTTGTAATTTCAAGACGGTCGTCGTAAATGCAAACTTGAATGTTAGAATGAGAAAGATAATTTCTGTGCATAACGGCGTTAACTATAAGTTCTCGAATTGCAGCAGGTGGAATTTCTAGAATATCCTTTCGGTAAAGCCCTTCAATTTTTGCCCCAAGATTCAAATGCTGAAGAACAAAGTTATATGTATTTTCTATTTGTTCATAAATTGAACCGTCAAATTCCTTGCGGTCAATAAAAAAAACTTTGTCTGTCCCTTTAAAAACTCCACACTGTATGCGTGCAAAATGAAAATCATTTTCTGCTAAAAGTCTATATGCAACTGAAGGAAAAAGTTTTTTGCCATCTTGTTTAAGAAGCCCCCAGCCAATAAGATTTTCGGTTTTTACAGATTTGTGGCTATGTTTTTCAATGTCAGCACAAAGTTTTAAAATTGATTCTTTATTCGCTTCTTCGTGATTTTCAAATGTTCTGTCATAGGATTTTCCTTCTCCAAAAAGCACAAGTTCCTTTATTTTTTCGCGTTCAGCTTTTCGTGTAGTTGCGGAAACTCGAATATAAACACCTTCAAGACTTCCTTCTGATTTTATAAAATATGGCGGATTTTGACCTTGTAAAATTTCTGCAATAACAATTGTCTTTTTGTCTAAAGTTTCAAATGTTATATGCGGATTTATTTGTGGAGAAATTTTATCGCTTATCATATCAGCAAGAGAATCCATAAATTTAAAGATTTTTTCGTTTTCTATTCCCTTGATTTCATGAGTTTCGTCATTAACTCCAAAAACAATTTTACCGCCTTTTCCATTTGCAAATGCGACAACTGTTTTCATTAGTTTGGAATCTTTAGAGGGAAAATCAGATTTAAATTCTACAAACTCGTTTTCGCCGTTATTGATTTCTTCTTTTGTCATTTTCTCTCCTTATTCCCCAAATAGCGTTTTTATTCTTTCGCTCACGGAATTTTCAAGTTCTATAAATTGT
>CAZJOU010000285.1:0-2798 GCA_964547685.1 uncultured Treponema sp.
ATATCGAATCTGTCGGCAAAGTCATCTACTTTTGCTCTTTGAAACTTTTCTGAAATCGGCTTTATAAAAGTGTCTAAGAATGCCGCACTGATACAACTTGCAAATGCGGAAGCAAACGCAATTATAAAAAGATACAAAATTGTCATCGAAGTAGAATAAGAAAAATATTCTTTTTTGCGCGAAAAAAGCCAAGTTACAAGAACAATCAACATTCCGCAAAGTGAATATAAAAATCCATAGTAAAAAATCGGAGCTCCGTAAATTTTAGAAAACATAATTCCGCACAAAGGATTATGAATTAGCGCAATTATAAGTCCGGGCAAAAGTCCTGCGTAAAAAGTAAGCGCAACAGAAAAAATCGTGTCTAAAAAAAGCATAAATTTTATTTTTGAATTTACATAACTTAGCAAAAGATTAAAAATTTCAAAAACAATAATTAAAACTGCGATTTTTAGAATGTAAAGAAATTTTTGTTTTGCAGTACCTTGCATAAAAGTTCGTCCTTATCGGTTATTTTGATAGGCTCAATGACCATTTCAACTATTCAATTTTTCAAAAAGGCTGTTTCTGTCTTTGCAGCCAAGTTTGTCGTAAATTACGCTTATGTAGTTTTCAACTGTGTTTTGTTTTATGTTCATTTTCTTTGCAATTTGTTCGTTAGAAAAGTTTTGGTCCAGAAAATTTAGCACTTCTTTTTCGCGCTTTGTTAAAAGCGAAAGATTTGTCCGAACTTCTAAAAATCTAGAAAACAAATCTTGCTGAATGTATTTTTTCCCGCTTGAAACAGCATTTATTGCTTCCAAAAGAATTTTTTCATCCGCATTTTTAGAAACAAATCCCATTGCACCAATTTTTTCGCCAAGCGCGTATTCAATTTTAACTCCATTGTCGTAAGCAGAATATATAATAGAAGGAATAGCGTTTTCCTTAAATATTTTTACAACATCAAATCCGTTTGTTTCGCTTTTAGCATCGTCTTTTAACTGAAGGTCAACAACAGCAACAACTTTGTCATCTTTTTGAACAGAATCTTTAACTTTTTGCAAAACAAGCGGAATTTCAGAAAAACATTCCGCCTCTGCAAGAACTTTCCAAGACGAATGTTCCGAAATGTACGAAATAATTCCAGTTCTAAGCATTTTGTGGTCGTCAACAAGAATCAAGTATTCCATAAAAATATTATAGCACCGTTTTCACAGAAAATCACAAAGTTAACTCACGGAAAAGTTGGGGAAGGAGTTTGGGAAGAAGATTTAATGATTATAAAAAAACTAATTCAAGAAACTTATTTTAACCAAAAGTGATTGTAACTTTCCAACCGTTTCTTCAAAAGTTATGTCTTTTGTATACGGCATTTTCTTTGAATAGTTTTTCCATTGTTGTTTCAAGTTGTCTGAAGTTTTTATCAAAGCAAGTGTTTTTGGAATCTGACTTAAGATTTCCATTGATTTTCTGTGCTCGCAAGTTTTTAACAATGCAATTTTTAGATTCTCTGGATTGAAATTCTTTGAACTTAAAATATAGACATCATAAAAATCTCGTGGACGAGTTGTTGTAATGTTTCTTGCAAGAATTGTCTCAATTTTTTCTGCAAGAACAGTTTCTATTGGATAAGAAAAAAGCTCAAAATTCTCGCCGTCAAAAATTTTTTCAAAACTGTGCTTCTCCGCTTGTGGATAAATGCTGTCGCCCGCTGTAATGTCGATTGAAAACGTTCCTCTTATCTGCTCGAAATCTGCAAAAAGAAATGCTCTTAGTCCTTGATATTCGTCGTCTTTTTTAATCGGCTCAACTCTGTCCACAGAAAAAACAAAATTATCGTCGTTTTCTTCGGAACAGACATAATTCAAGATTTTCAAAATCTCGTTTTCATTCAGCGCAGTGTTTTTTATAGTCGTGTCGATGTCCATTGTTGAACGGTTTGAAAGACCGACTATCGAAGCAATCAAAATTCCGCCTTTGAGAATGAATCTGTCTGAATATTCCGTTTTAGAAAGACGCGACAAAAAACATTCCATCAAGTAGTTCTGCATCATAAGCTGCGAAGAAATTCTGAGTTCTTTTGCCTTTGCGTTGATTTTTGCTTTCAGCTGCATCGCGTTTTTTGTTTTCATAGAATCGCCTCCAAATACGGCAGAAGTTTTTTCTCCTGATGAAATAATTTCGCATAATGATTCAGTTTTAGAAGATTTTTTGAATCTGACTTTAGGTATTTTTGAATCGCAGGAATGAATCTTTCCTTGTTGAAGTCAGAAGGCTTGTGCAAAAGCTCGCACAAAGTCCGCTCAATGCAGTAAACGCGCAAATCGTTTTGAAATTCATCTTTTATCAAAATAATTCCGTCTGTTGCAGATTCTTTTGAAACGTGGCGAATGTCATATTCCTGCGCTAAAACTTTTGAAGAATAACCTTGCGGAACTGAAATTGTATATTTAAATGGAACTTGGTCTGAATATCCCAAATAATAAAGCGCGCTTTCGTGGCTTAAAACTGTTTTTGTGCAGAAAAGCTGCATTACAAAAAGCTCGTCAAAAATTACGTTCGGAAGAGAATAAACGCCGTATTTTACTTTTGTGATTTTTTCATTTTTCAAAAGCTGCTCAACCTGCCAGCGAGAAATTCCCGCTTCAAGGCAGTTTTGCAAAGTGAAAAAACCATTGTTCTTTTCTGCAAGTGAAATTATTTTGTCTAGCATCAACTTATACTATAATTTATTAAAAATATTGTAAAGGTTGATATAGAATAGAATTCCTTTATCCTGAACAACAGTAGAACCATCTGCCCGAACAAAAAATTTT
>CAZJOU010000286.1:0-1139 GCA_964547685.1 uncultured Treponema sp.
CAAAGATTTGTGCGGACTTTTTGAGCCAAACGGAGATGCGGCCGCAAAAGTGCAAAAACTTTGCTTTGAAAACAAACTTATTATGGAAAAAGGCGGACGCTTTGGTTCTGTAATGCGAGTTTTGTGCGCGCTAAACATTTCTGATAGCGACATTGACAAAGCAATGGATATTTTTGAAAAAGCCGTTTTGGAAGTTCAAAAAGAATACAAATAAATGAACCGCGATGCAAGCATCGCGGTATTAACCCTCCGCACGAATAAATTTTTAAGGTTTTGTTATGTTAGACAAAATATTTGAAACTTTTTTCGCAACTATAATTCCTTTTTGTATACTTTGCGGTTGCATATATTTTTTATTTCGTTTTTTTCCTAGAAATTCTAAATCTTCTAAAAACTTCGATAAAAAACGTTTTAGACAAAATTATTACGATTCTGCGGACGATTTTGAAAATCCAGATGTTTATGAAAATATTGATAAAGAAGATGATGACGATTTTTCATTTAACCCGCGAAGAATGACAAATCGCGAATACGACGATTATTTTGGAACACTTTACGACGATGCAATGAATGGCGATGAATCCGCACGTAGCGAAATGCAAAGCGAGTTCGGCGACAACTGGAAGGACGAGTATTAAAAAATTATAGTTTTTTGGAATCTCTATTTATTTGGTTAGCCGTTGCGAACTTTATTTTTTATATCTTTGTTGAAAATTCGATTTTCGTGGAGTAATATCTTTATAGTTTATTTTGGCTATAAGGAGAACGACTATGGCTTACAAAGTAGATTCTGACAAATGCGTAAATTGCGGAGCTTGCGAACCAGATTGTCCAGTTGGAGCAATTTCTGAAGCAAACGACAAAAGAACAATTGATGCAGACAAATGTATTAGTTGCGGTTCTTGCGCTGCAACTTGTCCAGCAGAAGCAATTTCTGAATAAGGAATTGGAAAAATCGGGAAAAAATAGGTTTTTGCATAAAAATGTAGAAACCTATTTTTTTTTAACTAAAAAATAATTACAATAAAGATATGAAAAAACTGTTTGCGACACTTTTATTTTTTCATATTTTACTTAATGCTTTTTCACAAACGAAAATAAATATAAATACTGATTTTTTACCGCAAATACAAAAACTT